>NZ_AMFQ01000077.1:0-29805 GCF_000335555.1 Acinetobacter sp. WC-743
AAATCTATAGGATTCCCATTTGAATCTACTACTAAATGTATTTTGGAGGAGTTTCCTCCAGCACTTTTAGAGATTGCCTGATCAGCTATACCCGCTGAATGTTGATGAGCGCGAATATGAGAACCATCGATGAACAGCCATTCCATATCTGTATTCAGCGATAATAATTTAAATATAGTGAGTAACTTACCATTACTTGACCAGCGATTAAAACGTTTAAAAATAGAGTTGGGTTGTCCAAAGCAAGTTGGGATATCACGCCAAGGGCACCCAGTTCTAATCCTATAAAGAATCGCTTCAATAAAATTTCTTAAATTTGAGTTGAGATGAATGGATAAATTACGCAAAATAGCTTTCAACTTTTGCCAGTGTTGATCTGTTAACATGGTACGAGGCATAGCGAATAGTAGAATTGGGTTTGGCGATTTAATTTTACTACTTCGCTATTTTTTAATCTAAAAGTGTCAACACACCCTATTTTTTTATGGATTATTTTTTATTTTATATTTGGCATTGAATAAATATAAAACACTTGGTGAACAGAATTTCTATACGCAACGTATAGTCATGTTTCTGGTTGTATTTTTAACCATGTTATTGATGTTGAATTTAAGAGCAACGTTAGGCTATAGCTTTGAAAGCATAAATTATTGTGGCGTAAATATAGATAAAGCAATGAATAGCATTATCGTAGCGTTACTGTTTTATAAGCAAAAAAGTGGGTGCCAATAAGGGTTTAAGGATTTTGATCTATGTGTTTAGAAGATTTACAAAAAAAAATTTGTGAGAAATATAATTCAGAATATATCCAGCTTGATGATATGGAGATGGTAGCTTTTGCAATGCAAAGTTTAGGCCAACAACCAATTTATGCGGTACGTATGGTTCTTGAAAAAGAGGAAAATGTATCTTGGTTTATTCATTGTGGTGAATATTCTTCAGCATCTGATTTTTATCAAGCGATGCATGTCTCTCATTTACATCAATACTTACCTGAAATTTTACCTTATTTGGCGCTTGAACCAGGTTTTCAGGTGATTATTGATAAACAGGGTTATGAAGATGTTTGGTTAAATCCTATAGCTGAATAAAATAATAACTGTTTAAGCTAAAATGATGATTAAACCTGTATAGAGATTTAAATCATGCAAATTAGAAAAGCGAACCGTAGTTCGCTTTTCTGTGAATCAAAATCAAGCTAAGAACTTAAAAGAACCCCATTGCTTTGGTTGAGTAGCTCACCAATAAATTTTTGGTTTGTTGATAATGATCTAACATCATTTTGTGATTTTCACGACCAATACCTGATTTTTTATAACCACCAAATGCAGCATGTGCAGGGTAGATATGGTAGCAATTGGTCCATACACGACCCGCTTCAATTGCACGACCAGCACGGTAAGATGTATGCGCTGAACGTGACCATACACCTGCACCTAAGCCATACATGGTATCGTTGGCAATTTTGATTGCATCATCATAATCTTTAAAGGTTGTAACCGACAATACAGGTCCAAAAATTTCTTCTTGGAAAATTTTCATGCTGTTGTCGCCTTTAAAAATCGTTGGCTCAATATAGAAACCTTGTCCAACTTCTTGGCGATCTCCACCACCTGTAAGCAGTTGTGCACCTTCAGCACGACCTGTTGCAATACAACCCAGAATTTTATTTTGTTGTTCTTCAGAAGCTTGTGCACCAATCATGGTGTCTGTATCTAAAGGATGACCTGTCTTGATACGTTTTACACGTTCGACTGCCAATTCCAAGAATTTATCAGCGATACTTTCTTGAACCAATGCGCGAGATGGACAAGTACACACTTCACCTTGGTTCAATGCAAACATTGCAAAACCTTCAAGTGCCTTGTCTAAATAGTCATCATCTTTATCCATCACATCTTCAAAGAAGATGTTTGGAGACTTACCGCCGAGTTCAAGCGTAACAGGAATAATATTTTCGGTTGCATATTGCATAATCATTTGTCCAACAGCAGTTGAACCTGTAAATGCAATTTTAGCAATGCGTGGATTGGTAGCCAGTGGACGACCTACTTCAACACCGTAACCGTTGACAATATTGAGTACACCTGGCGGTAAAATATCTTGAATCAGTTCAGCAAGCACCAAAATACTCGATGGTGTTTGTTCAGCAGGTTTTAAAACAATACAGTTACCTGCTGCAAGTGCAGGTGCAAGCTTCCATGCAGCCATGAGAATTGGGAAATTCCATGGGATAATCTGACCCACTACACCCAAAGGCTCGTGGAAATGATAGGCAATCGTATCTTCATCAATCTCGGATATGCCACCTTCTTGAGCACGTAAACAACCTGCAAAATAACGGAAGTGGTCAATCGCCAAAGGAATATCCGCGGCAAGTGTTTCACGAATTGGTTTACCGTTTTCCCATGTTTCAGCAACTGCCAATAACTCTAAACTTTCTTCTAAACGATCTGCGATTTTTAACAGTAAATTAGAACGTGTTGTTGGAGATGCTTTGTTCCAAGAGGCTTTCGCTTTATGTGCTGCATCTAAGGCAAGTTCGATGTCCTCAGCGGAAGAGCGTGGAATTTTAGTAAAAGCTTTACCATCTACGGGTGAGATATTGTCAAAGTATTGACCTTTGACGGGTGCTACCCATTTGCCATCAATGAAGTTTTCATATTGAGCTTTAAACTGAACCTTTGAACCAGGTTGGTTTGGATCGACATAACGCATAAGAGTATCCCTTTACTTATTTTCATGATCATTCATGATTTGCTGGATATTGCATGTATGAACAGTGATTGTTTACATGATAGCTTGAGCATAGAGAGTCAAAGGTAGGAGAAAGGTTGGATGAAAATCTAAAGAAATTTGCGCTATGATTTAATTTTTGAAAGTGTTTTCTTGTTTGTTGAAAAGCAGCTAAATATTGATAAAAAAGATTTTATTCTAACGCTTTGGTATTAGTTGTGTTGACCAAGGTGAATGTAAAGATGATAGTGTGCTAGAGTGATTTATAAGCAGTTCCGTTGGATAAAAATAACAGAAGGGAATCGGATATTTTTGGACAAATTACAGAGGAATGTAGCGTATGTTAAGCCAACAAGAGTTAGCACATAAACGAAGTTTAATCGAACAGTTACGTCAAAGCAGTAGTTTGTCTTTAAAACACGCTGATCAACTCGGACAGAGTATTTTAAGTTCATGGCAGCGCTCTAATTCAGCTGCAATTCCTAAAGATCGTGAAGCTGCACCTTTAATGAGTGTCAAGCAAGAACGTAAAACTGTATTAGAAAGAGCGATTGAACATTGCAGTGATGAGTTGACGCATATTGCGGAACAATCTGCAATGGTCGCTGCTGTGGGTGATATTGGTAGTACCATCATTTGGTCGGCTGCTAGTGGTCAAATGCGTAATGCAGCAGAACGCGTGCATTTTATTGCGGGGGGACAATGGCGAGAGGATTTGGTTGGAACCAATGCCTTGGCACTTTCATTGAAAACCCAGCAATCGAGTTGTGTATTTTCTAACGAACACTTTATGTCTTCTGTACATGATTGGGTATGTTATGCATCACCGATTATAGATCCATACTCCAAACAAGTTTTGGGTGTCATCGACCTTTCGACTACATGGAACTATCACAACAGTTTGGGTTTATTGGCTGCTGAACGTTGTGCTTCAATTATTCAATCTGCATTACTTGAATTTCAACAACAACATTTATTCATTCGTGCCTTCGCTGTTCCGCAAGTTTTATTCAATGGTAAAATTGTGGTCTTGACGCCGCGTCAAATCGAGATTTTGACTATACTTGCGCTATGCCCTCAAGGTATGAATTTGGAAAATTTACATCAAGCTTTGTATGGCGAGCGTAAAGTCAGTGTGGGTACATTAAAAGCAGAAATGTCTCAATTGAGAGATATTTTAGGGGGCATGTTAGGATCACGACCTTATCGTTTGTTGGCTCATGTTGAAGCTGACTTTTTACAAGCTGAAAATGCATTGGATGCAGGATATATCGAATCTGCATTAAAATTATGCAAAGGCGTTTTTTTAGCTAAAACAGAAAGTCCGTTTTTATCTGCTTGGCGAGATTGTTTGGAATCACGATTAAGTGAAGCAATTTTTAAAGCCAATGAAACAGATGTATTACTGAAACATTTGGCGCACTTCCCCGAGGCAATAGATGCAGTGGAGCGCTTGATTGAGTTAACACCAGTCGGGCATCCAGCCCATCAGATGCTCATGAAATATAAAGATGAGCATTGATTGGCAAGTTCTGAGTGCATCATCAAACAAAAAGGTGATGAACTCATTCAGCTTAACTCTGTTTTTGCGTAAGCCATGCAAACAGTTGCTGGTAGACTTCAGCTCTGACTGGCGGTGCAGATAAAACTAAATCATGTAAACCATTCTGTATGGTCATCACATTAACATCACCTTGGATTTTGTTGGCATATTTGATGATGTCTTTCACTTCTAAAATGACATCTGTAGACTGTGCATCCTGATTAAATTTTTTAGGATACGTGGTTTTATGTGAATGCATAATTAAACTCGGTATATTGAGGCGCACACCATGATGAATTTCTTTTTGCGCTTCAAAAATTGCATGGACAAAGCTTAAATACACTTTCGGATAAGTTTTCTTTTTCCACTCTAAACTAAAGTTCCATTCGCCTTGCAAATCTTGATGCAAACTGGTGACATACCATTTATTTAATTCACTTGGGAATTTTAAATTGGGTAAACGTTTACCCAATGCACTGAGTCTTGGAAGTGCCAGTTTCTTTTTCCAAGAGGGCATATTGAAGTCATAAAATGGGCTGTTACACCATAAAGCATGAAGGAGTGGGTGTTGTGGGTTGTGGGCAGCATATAAGGTTGCAATCAAGCCACCTGTCGAATGTCCTGCCAAAACAATCTCTGTATGACCTTCTTGCCCAATTATTTCTAATGCTTGAGCTATTTCTGCATCATATTCGCTCAGATTTAACACATAGTAATATTTTTGATGAGGGAGATGAGAACGTCCATATTTTCTTAAATCAAGCGCATAAAAGTCATAACCATGCTGGTTGAATTGCTCTGCCATCTCAGTTTGAAAGAAATAGTCAATAAACCCATGAATATACAGTACGGCTTTCTGTGTAGATTGAGCTGCTTGCTTGCGAACTAGAGTTGCGGTGACTTTACCATCATAATCATCAGGAAAATTTAAAGTCAGTTGTTCATAACCTGCACCAAGAATATCTGCTTGGTATTGTGGAATTTGAGTGGTCATGGTGAATTCCTGTATATTTATTTAATTAGAGCCTGTTAACACTTCATAGATGCTTAGATGAAATGTCAACAGACTTTTATAAAATCCCAAAATTACAAATAGTCTTTTACAAGATGATAAGATACATCATATAGTTTTTGAGCAAGTTGCATATTTTTCGCTTTTGCTGAACGAAAAGCAGGCGTTTGCAAACTCGCATATTCACCATTACGTTTTGACCATGATGGATCAAATGCAATTTTTTTGATTAATTCAGCAGGCTTTGAGGGTGGAATGAGTCCAAGCTTGATGATGGCATATTGCCATTTTGGCAGTTCGCGATAAATTTCTGAATCAACTCCACCTGGATGTAGTGCATTGCTGGTGACATTGGTTCCTTGTAGTTGTTGGGCAAGAATATTGCTGAATAATAAATTAGCAAGTTTACTGTTTGCATAACTCAATACACCATTATATTTTTTAATTTGATCCGCTTTAAAAATTTCTGGTTTGATATTGCCTAATACGTGCATCATAGATGCTAAATTGATAATGCGCCCTTGTTCTGACTTTTGAACAAGCGGAAGCAGTTTAAGTGTCCATAAGAATGGACCGAGAAAATTCACACCAATCTGCTTTTCAAAACCATCTTCTGTTGCTTCGAGTTTCGGTGTCATCATACCTGCATTATTCACCAATACATCTATTTTAGGATATTTAGAAATAATTTCATTTGCTGTCGCATTGATTTGCTCCAGACTATTCAGATCAAGGGTAATATGATCGACTTGACCTGTGCCAAAAGATTGTAAGTATTGTTGAGCTGCTTGAGCTTTTTCAGGATTACGGCAGGCAAGAATAACGTGATGACCTTCTTTGACAAATGTTTCTGCAGTTGCGAGCCCAATCCCTGTATTTGCACCAGTGATGATGATGGTTTTGATTGTTGTTGTCATTGCTGAAATAATCCGCTTATGTTTTAAGCATCATAGACAGGGTTGTTGATCTTTTCAATGTTTATGACAATCAGTATTGTCACATTTAGGTTAAAATTAAAAAATGACATAAAAAAGGAATATTGTCGAAACAATATTCCAGAACACAACATGGGCTAACAAAAAAAAGCTGTTAGCTAAAGTAGTAAAGTGAAATACAAATGAATTACATTGCAGATTTGAAGATCGCAATCACTTGCGCATCAGTTGCTTTACGTGGATTTGTTAACATACAGGCATCTTTTTGAGCATTTGATGTCATCACAGCATGATCTTCAGCTTTAACCCCCAGTTCTGCTAAACCAGATGGAATACCAATGGATGCTGATAATTCACGGATTGCATCAATTGCAGCAAAAGCTGCTTCAGTGGTGGTTAATCCGTCTGTATTCACACCCATTAACTGTGCAATTTTTGCATAACGATCAGGGCAGGCGATTAAGTTAAATTCACATACGTGTGGCAATAAAATCGCATTACATACGCCGTGCGGGAGATTATAAAAACCGCCAAGTTGATGCGCCATTGCATGTACATAACCGAGTGAGGCATTGTTGAAAGCCATACCCGCTAAATATTGTGCATATGCCATTGCATCACGTGCTTCGATATTTTCACCATTCGCCACCGCTGGACGCAACCATTCACTGATCATTGAAATTGCTTTTTCTGCACAGGCATCTGTAATTGGGTTTGCAGCAGTAGATACATAAGCCTCTACAGCGTGGGTCAGTGCATCCATACCAGTTGCAGCTGTTAAAGCGGCAGGTTTTGCAATCATCAGTTTAGGGTCATCAATTGCAACAAGTGGGGTACAACGCCAGTCGACAATTGCCATTTTAACATGGGTATCTGTGTTGGTAATAATACAGAAACGAGTCATTTCAGAAGCTGTCCCTGCTGTTGTATTAATTGCAACAAGCGGAGTCATCGGTACTTTACTTTGATCAATCCCTTCATAATCACGGATATGACCACCACCAGCTGTAACTAGACCAATCCCTTTTGCACAATCATGAGATGAACCACCACCCAGTGAAACGATAAAGTCACAACCGTTTTCATTATACTCATTCACACCATTGTGAACGTTAATATCTGTAGGATTTGGTTCTGCGCCTGGGAATACGTGACTTTCTACACCTGCTTCCTTGAGGTATCCAACAATAATGTCAGCAACGCCAAATTTGAATAAACCTGCATCAGTAACGATGAGCGCTTTCTTCGCCCCTAAATTTTGAGCTTTTGTACCGACTTCTTTGGCACAGCCAGGTCCAAAAAGTGATACACAAGGGATATAAAAACCGTTTGTTTGATCTGCAATATTTTTAAAAGCCATGGTGCGATTCCTTCTACCATTGTTATTTCATGTTTCCAATAGGTGTTGTTCACCTTGAGATTGAGTATCAATATTGCAGACCAGATTGCATACCTACTAAAAACCTACCAAACACCCAACTATCTTTTTTCTAAATAAAATGATGATTTATATGGTTTAAAAAAAGATATAAAGTTTTTCTTTATAATCTTACAGACCAAAATTAGCGAGTTTGAATTAAAACAAGTCAAAATGATCAAAAAACAATTTTATTTGGCATTTTTTGTTTTGACAGAGGGTGAAATGTCAAATAAATGAATATTTATCTTATATTTTTACAAGATAGAAAGGAATCTATAAAAAATCATTAAATTCTCACTTTTTGATAATGTGTTGAATTAATATAAAGTGAAATTTTATGTGAGATATTTAATATTTTTATTTTAATCTTTTTTATGGAAAATAGACTTTATAAATATCATATAATTGTTAATTTATGCTAAATGGTAAAATTAATATGTTGTTGTAGAAGTAATATTAAAATTTATTATTAAAAAATAAACAATATAAAAATATCTTTTATCAATTATTGTGAATGTTGTTGATCAGAATTTAAACCATAAATATTGTTTTTTATGTATGTTTTTTAGGCGGACTACCAAGGTTGGGTAATCTCAAATTTAAGGATAAAAAATGAAAAAAACATCTGCTTTAAAAAGAATAGTTATTGCAAGTTCATTATTCGCTATTGCCAGTTTGAGCTCTGCACAGGAATACAAACGTTTTTCAGTATCAGCAGGTTGGTTACATGTCATGCCTCAAGGCAAAGCCAATCCATTTAATATTGATACCCGTGTCAAAAATGGTACTAATGCAACGGTCGGCAGTATTTCAACAACCAGTTTTTTAAACTCAGTTGATCCGAATGCGATGGGAAAAGACTTAGGCGGAGTTCCATTCAATCAGAAAGAGGTTTTAACTGAGTTTCTTAATGATGACTTTATGAAGACGTTGTTAACCGATGGTAAGGGAAATATTTTGCCAGAGGTTGCTGGAAGTGCAAATATTCATGGTCTAGAGCATTGGCAGTCAGCAGGTACAGGATTGGAGGCTGATGATGTCGATACCTTGGGGTTAACATTGAATTATTATATTAATGATAATGTTTCATTACAATTGATTGGAGGGATTCCGCCAAAAGTTGATATCAAAGGAAAAGGGGAAATCTTTGCACCAATGACGGGTTTAGCAACTTCACCCAGTGAGCTGGTTGGCATCTTATTCCCAGATGGTATTGATTTAAATCAGGCAATACCAATAACCAATTTAGGCAATAAATCTAAAGCTGCGTCAGTTCGTGCTTGGACACCAGCAGTTGAAGCACAATATCAATTTGGACAAACAGGGGTAAACAAACTTCGTCCATATATTGGTGTGGGATTGATGTATTCACGTTTTACAGATATTAAATTAAATCATCAGATTAACAATGATTTGATTGCAGCTGGGCATATGATTCAGAATGTTATGGATGGAAAGGCAGGGGCTGCTTTAGATGGGAAACCGTCCAGCGCCAATCCTTATGTTCGGGTCAAAACAACTGATGCAATTGCTCCGATCGTGAGTTTGGGTGCGACCTATGACATTGACAGTAATTGGTTTGGGATCGCTTCTGTGTCATATGCTAAATTAAATAATCAAGCCAAAATAGATGTGATTGATGCCAATACTGGCAATCGTCTAATTCATTCAAAAACCAAAGTAGATATTGACCCGTTAATCACTTATTTAGGGATAGGGTATCGTTTTTAAAATCAACACTATTTTCCCTAAGAATAGTGATGGTTTTAAATGGTTGGCTTCGGCTAACCATTTTTTATAACTTATAAAAATGAACATAAAAAAGCACCCATTCCGGATGCTTTTTTCAGATTTGATTATGTTTTAAGATGAATAGAATTTATTTTTCTACAATAGCTGTTACGCCTTGACCACCTGCAGCACAGATTGAAATCAATACACGACCTGAGCCTTTTTGATTAATCAGTTTTGCAGCAGTTGCTAGAATACGACCGCCTGTTGCTGCAAATGGATGCCCAGCAGCTAAAGAAGAGCCTTTAACATTAAGTTTGCTACGGTCGATTGAACCCAATGGTGCATCTAAACCTAAACGTTCTTTACAGAATTTTGGATCTTCCCATGCTTTTAATGTTGAAAGTACTTGAGATGCAAAAGCTTCATGAATTTCATAGTAATCGAAGTCTTGAAGTTTAATGCCAGCGCGATCCAACATACGTGGAACGGCATAAGCAGGTGCCATCAATAAACCTTCTTTTTTACCAACAAAATCAACGGCAGCAGTTTCGCTGAAGGTTAAATATGCAAGAACTTCATGACCATTGGCTTTTGCCCATTCTTCAGAAGCTAAAAGTACTACAGAAGCACCATCTGTTAGTGGGGTAGAGTTACCTGCAGTCATTGTTGCAGTGTCACCTTTACCAAATACAGGTTTGAGTTTAGCTAATTTTTCCACTGAAGAGTCTGGGCGTAAGTTGTTGTCTTTGTCTAATCCCATGAATGGTGTAATTAGATCATCAAAGAAACCTTCTTCATAGGCTTTCGCCATTTTTTGATGTGATGCTGCTGCGAGTTCATCCTGAGCTTCACGAGGAATACCCCACTCTAAAGCAGTAATTGCTTGGTGGTCACCCATAGATAGACCTGTACGAGGTTCACCATTTTTTGGCGCGTCCATCAAATCTTTAACATTGATTTTTGCCAATGCTTTAAGACGATCTTTACCTGTTTTTGCAATGTTGAGTTCAAGCAATGCTTTACGCAGACCATCACCAAATGCGATTGGAGCGTCAGATGTTGTATCAACACCACCAGCAACGCCGACTTCAATTTGACCTAATGCAATCTTATTGGCAACCAAAAAAGCAGCTTGTAAGCCAGTACCACACGCTTGTTGAATGTCGTAAGCTGGTGTTTCAGGAGCAAGCTGTGTATTGAGAACACATTCGCGTGTCATGTTAAAATCACGGCTATGTTTTAAAACAGCACCTGCGACAACTTCACCCAAGCGTTGACCCTGTAAGTTGAAACGTTCAACCAAGCCGTTTAAAGCGGCTGTTAGCATATCCATGTTTGAAGCACGGAAATATGGACCATTTGAACGCGCAAAAGGAATACGGTTACCACCGATAATTGCGACACGACGTACAGTGTTTTGACTCATAGTTTTGTCCTGTTGACCAGAAGTTTGAGTTTTAGTAGATGATGGGGTTGCTTTTTTTGTGGTTGATGCAGCACTTTTACTACGTGAAGCTGTAGTTGTAGCACGAGCCGGTTTTTTTGTCGTGCTTGCTGCAGTTGCTGCTACAGAAGTTGTGTTTGCAGTCTTGGTCGTACGAGTACGAGCTTTTGATGTATTTGACACAGATTCTGTTGCAGAATTTTCAACATTTGAATTGTCTTGAGTTGTTTTGCTCATAAGGCTTTTCCAAGCATGTTCGCAATATTCTTAGGGCTTACATTAACATATTCAAGGGTTGCTCGAATTGACTAAAATGACATTTGCATATTCTTTCAGGTCAAGTCATCATTTTGGCAACTCAAGTATGATTTAACAGAAACTTATGGATCATAGATATTACACTGAAGTTTAAAGATAACTTATGATCTATATAAAATTAATTTGAGATGAGAGATAACAAACATGTCTGACCAATACCAAGCATTTGCAAAATCTCCAATTGGTAAATTTGTCATTAAAAATCTAGGCTTACCTTCACCAATTCAATTAGAGCGCTTTGAATCTGCGACGCCTGTGGTAAAGGGTGCTGTGTTGTTTGGTGCAGCACCAAAAGGACATTTTACCAGTGAAATCGCTCAGGTTTTAAGTAACATCCATGCGAATACATATGCAGGTAATAATGCGGAGCTACAGCAAGCTGCTGCAAAATCAGGGTTGAATGTAGGTGCTTTTAACGAAGGTGATAAAGAGTCAAAGTTTAAAGCTGTTGTATTTGATGCATCTGGTATTCAAAATTCAGAACAATTACAAGAATTACACAAATTTTTCAATCCTATTGCACGTCAAATTGCGACTTCTGGTCGTGTTATCGTCATTGGTTTAACACCTGAAACTGCACCAACGATTAAACAGGCGATTGCGCAACGTGCATTAGAAGGTTTTGTTAAATCTGTTGGGAAAGAATTTAAAAAGGGTATCGCTGCTGATCTTATTCTAGTTGATGCAGATGCTGCACAAAACCTGGAGTCAGCGTTACGTTTTGCTATTTCTCCACGTTCAGCTTATGTTTCTGGACAAGTGATTCGTGTTTCTAAAGGTGATCTTGTTGATGTGGATTGGGCGAAACCACTTGCAGGTAAGACCGCGTTAGTGACTGGCGCAAGTCGTGGTATCGGTGAAGCAATTGCACATGTATTGGCGCGTGATGGTGCGCATGTGATTTGTTTAGATGTACCGCCACAACAAACAGATTTAGACCGTGTTGCTGGTGAAATCGGTGGTTCAACTTTAGCGATTGATATTACAGCTGCAGATGCTGGTGAAAAAATCAAAGCTGCTGCAGCACAGCACGGTGGTTTGGATATTATTGTTCATAATGCCGGTATTACACGAGATAAAACTTTGGCAAATATGAAACAAGAGATGTGGGACCTTGTCATCAACATCAATCTTTCTGCTGCTGAACGTATCAACGATTATTTACTGTCTAATGATGGGTTAAATGCCAATGGTCGTATCGTCTGTGTATCTTCAATTTCTGGTATTGCAGGTAACCTAGGTCAAACCAACTATGCCGCTTCTAAAGCAGGTGTGATCGGTTTAGTTAAATTTACAGCGCCTGTACTTAAAAATGGAATTACCATTAATGCTGTTGCTCCTGGTTTTATTGAAACTCAAATGACAGCTGCCATTCCATTTGCAATCCGCGAAGCAGGTCGCCGTATGAACTCAATGAGTCAAGGTGGTTTACCTGTTGATGTTGCTGAAACTATTGCGCTATTTGCTTCTTCAGCTTCTACTGGTTTAAACGGAAATATCGTACGTGTTTGTGGTCAAAGCTTATTGGGTGCATAATCCCTAAAGCAATGTCCTGTTTTAATGTGCAGGAAATGAGAGGTGTGGTTCATTGATGTGAATCAACCTCTCATTAAATTCTGTATGAAAACACTGCATTTTCTAACTGATAATTCGTGATTTCCAACGTTAGTGTTGGATTTTTTAATATTGAATAAGAATTAATTTGCAAAGGTCTAGTATGAATACTCGCCATTTTAGTCAACTTCCAAAACCATATTTAGCTTATCCAAAAGTCATTCAGGGTTTGGTTTTTAAAAAGCCAAAAGGTGAAAAGGTACTGCCGCAAGTTGAATATGTGGTGGACTCATTTAAAATCGATCCAAACCATTTAAAAGCTTATAATGAAGTATGTGGTTTTAAGAACAATGGATATATTCCAGCAATTTATTTGGCTGTTTTATCACAAAGTTTGCAAATGCATATGATGACTTCAGAAGCATTTCCTTTTGCAATTTTGGGTTTGGTGCATATCCGTAACCAAGTAAAACAGACACGTAAAATTGGTGTGAATGAACAGTTAACTTTATCGTGTCAATTTGGTGAATTAAAACCGCATGATAAAGGTGTTCAATTTGATTTTGTAACTACTGCAAAAGTAGGTAATGAGATCGTTATGCAAGGTTTAACCACTTATTTGGCACGTCAAAAAACACAAGGTGTGGTTTCTGAAAAAGCCAAAGAGTCCAAAGAGCCTAATTTCCAAGTTGCTGCGGTATGGGAAGTTTCTGAAAATACAGGTCGTCGTTATGCAATCACATCAGGTGATTTTAATCTGATTCATATTCATGCGTTGACTGCAAAAGCCTTTGGTTTTAAACAAGCGATTGCTCATGGGATGTGGAGTAAAGCAAGAGTTTTAGCGAGTCTGAATTTACCAGATGCTTATGAGGCAGATGTTGTCTTTAAATTACCCATGTATTTACCTTCAACGGTTGAATTCTTGACAGCAACATCAGGCAAAGATACTGATTTTCTGATTCGTAATCAAAAGTCACAAAAACCGCATGTATCTGGTGTAGTGAAAACTTTATAAGATAAAATACAAAGCCTAAGTCGAGATGATTTAGGCTTTTTAATAAAAAGGCATGAATAAAAATAGGGTAGGATAATGAGTAGCTTGACGGATATTATTTTTGCAAATACTAAAAATTATCAAGGTTATGTAGATGTGCGTTTTGAAGATCTTGCAATTCAATTTAGCCGTTTACAGGATGGTCGATGTGAAAATGGTGGAGCTGCTTTAACTGTATATTTCCAGCAAGAGAAAGTTATAGATATTTATACGGGGCAGAAATCTCTAACAGAACAATGGAATGAGCATACATTATCTGTTTGTTATTCCACAGGAAAGGGGATTCTTGCGACCTTAGCGCATATTCTCGTGAGTGAAGGCTATTTAGATTACGATACGCCTATTGTAAATTATTGGTCTGAGTTTGGTGAAAATGGTAAACAAAATATGACTTTACGTCATATTCTCAGCCATCAAAGCGGCTTGTATGATATCCGAAATATTATCAACAGCGCCGTGGAAATGGCGGATTGGCAGCATATGCTTAAAGTGCTTGAAAAGGCGACTCCGCGTTTTGCAATAGGTACTGATATTGCTTATCAGGCACTCACTTTTGGTTGGTTGGTTGGGGGTGTATTGGAAAAAGCAACTCAACAGCCGCTTACTGTGTTAATGCAAAAATACCTAGTGGAACCACTGCAACTTGATGGTGTATATTTTGGTGTGCCTAACACTGAATTAAATCGTGTTGCGCGTTTGATTCAGAAAGCAATACCTGAACAAAAAGCAGAAGGCAAATCAACTAAAAATAAAGCCAAGCAACGTAAACCATCTTTTTCAGATAAATTGGTGGAATTAACTGGTCAGAATCCGCAAGACTTTTTAGATGCGATGGTGCCAAAAGGAATGCGCGATTTTAGTTTTTTCAGTGATCAAGGATTGCAAGCGATTATTCCAGCAGCCAATGGTGTATTTACTGCAAATAGTTTGGCAAAAGTTTATGCCATGATGGCAAATAAAGGTGTTTGGGATGGAAAAGTATTTATTCGCCCTGAAATTTTTGCTGAATTAAGTCAAATTCAATCGATTAAGAGAGATCGTGTCATGCCAATTCCGATGAAATGGCGTCTAGGCTATCATCGTGTCATTAGCATGGGGAAGCGTGCAAAACAAGGCTTTGGTCATATTGGTTATAATGGTTCTGGAGCTTGGTGTGATCCGCAGCGCGAACTCAGTTTTGCTTATACCCATAATTTTGCAATTGGTTCAATCACAGGTGACTATCGTTTGTGGGGATTGACTCAGGAAACGCTGCGTTGTGCGGATAAGCTTTTAAAAGGCAGTAAAGGGTGGTTTTAATTGGTTCCTTGTTATTAAAATAATTCCATTTTAAGCACCAACTCAACATGGTGCTTAAAAGAATGATTATCCAATCCTTTTAAACCCAATTCATAAATGCCTTCTAGTCCACAGACAAATGCAATAAGTCGCCATGCGATATCTTGACTTGAACTCGAAGTGGATATCTTGAATTCTTGTTGACTTCTCCCATATTCAATCGTCGTCACTAAAGCAAGATGCCATTTTTCCATCGCGATATTATAGGCTTTTTTAATTTCTTGATCCTGATCAATCAAAACTTCTGCTTCGTTCCATAAACGTAAATAAGGTTGGGTTTGTTCAATATTTTCAATACCGAGTAATAAGCATAAACGTTCGACACTACTCTCTGTAGTAATAAGATTTTCAACTTCATCAAGCTGATCCATTAAAGCGATGAATACCTCTGCTTTTAAGTGTGAGCTGGATTCAAAATGATGATGCACCTGCCCTGTAGAGACTTGGGCTTCACTCGCAATTCGACGTACCGTTAAACCATTTAGTCCATCCTGAAGCGCCAAACGTTTGGCTGCATCCAGAATCATGTTTCGACGTTGCTCACGATTTAAATAATTCATACTTTGGCTTTCAACTTAATTTACAAAACAGATATTAAACAAAGTTGGACGCTTGTTCAAGTGTGGGTATAATGAACTATCTTGAACAAGTGTCCAACTTTAATTAGGTGTGTTATGTACCGCAAATGGGTGATTCTCGCAATCATCGTACTCATTTATTTACCTGTTTCAATTGATGCTACAGTACTCCATGTTGCCATTCCAACATTGAGCACGGCATTATCATTATCCGCCAATGAAATGTTATGGGTGATTGATATTTACTCCCTGATCATGGCAGGTTTGATCTTACCAATGGGTGCATTGGGTGATCGGATTGGTTTTAAACGTCTGATGTTGATTGGTGCCAGTATCTTTGGTGTGGCTTCCTTAATGGCTGCTTTTGCGAATTCAGCCTATATGTTGATAGCAGCCAGAGCATTTTTAGGTGTCGGTGCAGCCATGATTTTACCTGCAACTTTGGCAGGTGTTCGGAATACTTTTTTGGATGAGAAGCAACGAAATTACGCATTGGGTATTTGGGGAACTGTCGGCGGCGGCGGGGCAGCCTTTGGTCCACTACTGGGTGGTTTTATTTTAGAGCACTTTAGTTGGGGCGCTGTTTTCCTGATCAATGTACCGATTATTATTCTTGTGCTAATTTTGACCTTATGGTTAGTCCCTAAACAAACAGTACAAACAAAGCAACCTTTAAACCTATTACAAGCATTGATTTTGGTTAGCGCCATATTGATGTTGATCTATTCGATTAAGACATCAATATATGCGTTCAATCTGTCTATAGTATTGGTTTTTGTTGTGGGCTTGGGTTTACTGACGGGTTTTGTTCGTCATCAACTTCGTACTGTCCAGCCGATGATTGATTTTACTTTGTTTAAGAATCCTGTAATTTCAACCAGTATTGTGATGGCAATGGTTGCCATGATTGCATTGGTTGGATTTGAATTATTGCTTTCTCAAGAATTACAGTTTGTGTATGGTTATACGCCACTTGAGGCTGGACTATTCATCTTACCATTTATGATCGCAATCAGTATCGGAGGTCCTTTTACCAGTATCTTAATGAATCACTATGGTTTAAGACCTGTAGCAACAATTGGAATGTTGATGTGCGCGGTCTGCTTTTTTGGTTTGGCAATGACTGATTTTAATGCTCAAAATATTCAAGCATGGGTATGGATGGTGTTTATGGGAATTAGTGTTGAAATTGCTTTATTGTCATCTACAGCTGCAATTATGTCAGCTGTGTCTCCAGAAAAAGCGACTGCTGCGGGTGCGATTGAGGGAATGGCGTATGAATTGGGTGCTGGTTTAGGTATTGCTATTTTTGGTTTGTTGTTATCTATATTCTATGCGCAATCCATTGTTATACCATCTACACTTCCAGAGAGCTTGGTGGCTGGAGTAAGTTCATCCATAGGTGAGGCTTTGTCTGTGATTCAGCATGCAGATCCTGCATTGATGCAACAAGTAAAACAAGCCGCCTCAGAAGCATTTATCCATTCGCATAGTAAGGTATTAAGTATTTCTGGTGTGATGTTTTTAATTTTGTCAGTATTTGTTTGGCGTGCGTTACCCGATAAGAAACAAATAGTAAATTAGTTGCATTTATAGTCTTGTAGTTAGAGCTTAATAGCAGTGTTTGATTAAGCTCTAATATTTTATCATTTGAAGTTGATAATAGTTTTGGCTAATTTTAATTTTTAAATGACTTTGGTCGGATTCATAAACTTTACGCTGTGAAAGCATTGTGCTAAAAAGTGCAAAACTAACTTCGATTTTAATTAAATGATAAAAAGAGAATTATCAATTACAGAATTATTCGGTGTCTTGTCTGTTGTTGCATTAACCATATCTGTATTTTCCAATGCATATTTTTATTATTCTTTAGATGCAATTTGGGTCATGTCGATTTTATCACCTACATTTTATATTTTTGAAATATTGAAAGTTCTTGTATTAATGGCAGGAAGTATTCTTGTTGTTGGCTTTTTAATGGATATATTTAAATGGATGATTAAAAAATCATATAAGTTTAGACAGAAAAAACGTTTCAAATTATCCACTCAAAATATTTTAACTGACTGTAAATATAAAGAAATTTTTAAACAAAATGAATCATTTCAATTTTGGCAAACAACATTTGTCATTGTCATTTACACCATTATTGTTGTTTTATTCACCTTGTTTGGTTTGATTAAGTTCAATTCAATGCTGTGGAATAGTTTTCTCATTGGATTGACCTTAGGAATATTCACAAATAAGGAAATAAAAAAAGATAAAGAGCTTAAACTATTTGTATTCATTGTCTTTTTTGCATTAACAACTTGCTTCTCTGCACAAATTAAATTAAATGATATTGAAAAATTGCCGGTTGCGAAGTTGAAAAATGACAAAGAACTTATAAATTGGTATGTTTTAGATGGAAGCCAAGACAAGCTAATTCTCTTACAACAAAGTTCAAGAAATGTCATTAAAATCGTCAAATTTGAAGAAATTGATCGAATTATCTCTAATAAAAAATAACTCTACAGTTCTTCATTCACTAATTGTCAAAAAAACAGTATCCTTAGACCTGTAACTAGGAGCTTCCATGTATCAGGTACTTGCACGTAAATATCGCCCACGCAACTTCAATGAATTGGTCGGACAGAACCACGTTTCTCGTGCGCTGACCAGTGCTTTAGATCGTGGACGTTTACATCATGCTTACTTATTTACAGGAACACGTGGAGTTGGAAAAACCACAATTGCGCGAATTTTAGCAAAATGTTTAAACTGTGAAACTGGCGTAACTTCGACACCTTGTGAAGTTTGTGCAACATGTAAAGCTGTGAATGAAGGGCGTTTTATTGACCTCATCGAAATTGATGCAGCATCACGAACCAAGGTTGAAGATACCCGTGAGCTGCTTGATAATGTACCTTATGCGCCTACACAAGGTCGCTTTAAAGTATATTTGATCGATGAAGTGCATATGCTCTCTACGCACTCATTCAATGCCTTGTTAAAAACATTGGAAGAACCACCAGAGCATGTAAAATTTTTATTTGCGACAACCGATCCGCAAAAACTTCCTATTACCGTGATCTCCCGTTGCTTGCAATTTACATTACGCCCTTTGGCTGTGGATGAAATTACCCACCACCTCAGTAGTATTTTAAATAAAGAAGAAATCTCAGCAGAGCAAGATGCGATTTGGCAAATTGCGGAATCTGCACAAGGTTCATTGCGTGATGCCTTGTCTTTAACTGATCAAGCAATCGCTTATGGTCAAGGTGCAATTCATCACCAAGACGTTAAAGAAATGTTGGGCTTGATAGATCGAACCATTATTTATGATTTGATTTTGGCAATACATCAGAATCAGCGGGAACGTGTCAGTCAGTTGTTATTACAATTTAGACAGCAAGCTTTAGATGTTTCATTGGTTTTGGATCAATTTATTTCAACATTACATGAGTTGGCAATGTTGCAATATTTGCCAGATCTCAGCCTAAAATATAGTGCTGAAATAAATCAAAAAATTATGCAGTTATCGAAAATCGTCTCTGCTCAAGATTTACAGCTCTATTATCAAATTGCATGTAAAGGGCGGGCTGAGTTGCAACTTGCTGTGACACAAGAGCAAGGTTTTGAAATGACGGTATTGCGTTTACTTGCTTTTAGACCAATGCAAGTCAATGAAGTTGTAATTTCTCAACCACAACAGCATATTGAAAAGCAAGCACTTTCAGTTGAAACTCAAGATAAACCTTTGGATATTGAACCTCATCAGACTGTAAAATCATTTGCACAAGCAAAAGATCAGACGCTGATTGATACCAAGATAGACGATGAGGCAAAGATAGATGCTGAAGTTGATATAAAAAGTGAGACTATTGAGCCTGATCTATCCCAACAACAGTTGGAGCCATTAAAATCTGATCTTGCTGTAATGCCACAAACACTCTCTGTAGTGAGTGATCCTGCTTTTGATGCAGTTGAGGATGAGTTATCACAGCAGATTATTGAAGACCATGAGCCGAATAGTGACGATGCTTTTAATGAGCAATTCATTGAAGATACTGATAGCACAGTAAACACAGCACAAATACAGACTGTGGTTACTGAACCGTCTCTAATCATTGATCAGCAGACAAATCATAATGTTCAAAATGAAATGTCTATTGATACTAGTGCACCAGATTTGACGCTCTTCGGTGCTGAGCTTCATTCACAAAGTACAAATGAAAATTCTTTAGCATCAACAGCAAATCAGGATGTGTTCTTTTTAGCTCCTGAAGCACAAGATCAACAGCTTAATATTGAAAATGCTGAAGCTATCCAAAAACAGCAGCCAAGTGAAAATCAAGTTCAGGTGGTTAAGTCTGAGAATCAATTAGGCTCCTCTGATAATGCGCAAACACCGCAACAAATATTAACGTTACAATCTCAAGATTTAGAAGGAGATTGGACTGTTGATAAATGGGAATATTGGTTTAGAAACAGCTCGCTTTCTCCTGCTGTTCAAGAACTGGCACAACATGGTTTGATGATGGGTATGATTAATGGTCAGTCTATTTTTCAAACTTCACCAAAATATGAAAAATTACTGAATCAAGCGCAACATGATCTAGAAGCAGCTTTAAAGCAACAATGGTCACAAACGATATTTACAGTTCAGTATGGTGAGGTCGAGTCGATTACACCGTATATGATGCAAAAAGAACGTAAAGTGCGTGCTTTTGATCGTGCAGCTGAAATGCTTCAACAAGAGCCCGTAGTAAAAAGTTTGATTGATGCATTTGATGGTCAGATTGAAAATATTCAACTCAAAAGTTAAATACATTCTTCGATAACATTTGATCTGCATTCAATATAATCATATATAGAGGATGGGTGATGTTTAGTGTGCAACAGGGAAGTTGCCAGTGCATCAAACAAGGCTGACTAAAACTTGAAGTGTGACAGTATACAAGATTTTAATATTGTTGAATGATCTTATAAAATAATTATGAATTAAAAAAATGCGGTTTTTATTTAATGACTTTGTGGTTATAATCGCGCCAATTTCAACAAAGGGGTATCTAAAAATGCCTAATAGTTCGTCGAGGTACTGTAGTTTATCTATAGTGATTTTAACTTATTAAGCAAGATACTTTTGAGAATGTTGTCTTGCAATAAGATCGCATTTCTATTTTTAAATTACATTTCCTCCTTAAATAAAATGCCTACTCAAGGTCTGTTTTTATATCTCTCGTTTTATCGTCCTGTTATTAGGGGCTGTGGTTAAAATTATCTCAGGTTACGTTATGAAACTCAAAAATAGTCTCGCTATTCTCTTCATTTCCTTGCGGAGTATACTCCTCATGCCTGCTCACTTTTAACCTATAACACAAGCCATTTATGAAATGTCCACAGCCCCTAATGTAAAGAAGACAACTTTGGTTTAAATCTCAGACTATTTGTATCTAACTGATTTTTTGAAATTGAAAATCTTTAAAGTGTTGAGTTTTAATACTTTGCAATACTTTTGTCATTTGCATGTGATAAAACAGTGAAGGATTTTTATTCCGTTATTCATGAGATATCAAAGATATAGACCATAAATTAAAATAACTGTGGAGCGTATAGATGCAACTCCAATTTATGCAACATTTAGAATTAACAAACATGCTTGATACATTGATTAGTCTTTTTTCTGCCTTTATTTTAGGTGGTTTGATTGGATTTGAGCGACAGTATCGACAACGTACAGCTGGTTTGAGAACCAATGTTTTGGTGGCTGTGGGTGCTGCTATTTTTGTTGATATTGCCAATAATTTAACTGGCGCTGATGGTTCTGTTCGAGTTATTGCCTATGTTGTTTCTGGTATTGGCTTTTTAGGTGCAGGCGTGATTATGCGCCAAGAGGGTAATATTCAAGGTCTGAATACGGCTGCAACGCTATGGTGTTCTGCCGCCGTGGGTGCAGCAGCAGGCTGTGATCGTATTGTCGAAGCATTATTGGGAACACTCATTATTTTGGCTGCAAATACTTTGCTACGTCCGATTGGTCATATTATCGACCGTAAGCCACTCAATGTTGAGTCAGAAATGCAACATGAAATTTATGTGGTGTGTCAAAAAGAACATAGTAAGCATGTTATGGATGAGTTGAGTAAAGCTTTAAAGCATTATCACTTTCCAGCCAAAGATTTTGACGTAGAGCCTTTTGGAGAACAAGATGTTGAGATTAAGGCAATTTTGATTGCAAATTCGGTTGAGGAAAAAGAAATACAGCCCATTATTGAAATATTAAATCAAATGCCTGAAGTCAGTCAGGCTTTTTGGGATCAAAATACTTTAGCTTAAATTCTTATCCTTTAAATATAGTTTATTCGATATGGCTTTTAGCTATAGAGCTTAAAATGAATTATTCACTAAGATAAATCTGTAAAGCATCTCGCATATCTTGAGGGATTGGGGTGCTTTTTTTTGTCTCACGAGAGACAAATACATGAACAAATTGCCCCTGAGCTGAAGCTTGGCTTTGTCCTTGTTTAAAAATTGCTAAATCATAAGTCAGTGATGCGTTTCCTATTTTTGAAATGGCAACACCTACTTCAATAATTTCCGGGTAAGTAAGTTCTTGAAAAAAATCACAAGAAGAATTTACAACTAAGCCAATGATCGGCGATTGATGGATATCAAAGTCCGCTTTTTGAATTAATAATGCATTGGCTGCGGTATCGAAATAACTATAGTAGGTTACATTATTCACATGACCATAAATATCATTGTCAGCCCAACGTGTTTGAATTGGGAAAATAAAGGCATATTGATCACGTAATTTTATTTGTGGTTTCATTTTACTTTACTCTGCGCTATACGGACATTTACATTAAAACAATGACAGTGTGAATAAGAAGCGATGTACATCAAATTTAATCAATTTCTCATCATATCATTCAACAAGAGTGAATAGATATGACGATGTTTTTCGTATAAAGCGTATCTTTTATCCAATTTTAGATTTATTTATCTTACTGATACCATCTAAGAAAACTTGGATAATAGAGATCAGGCATTTTCACAGCCTTATATTTTAACAAAAAATTTGATTAATTTACTTCAGTGATGTCTTACTTTCCAGAGATGACAAAGATCTTTTATGGGATGAGAGCGTTGTTTGTTTTTATTCAAAATGATGATGGTTTTAAAGCGATCCTATTTTGTTGGATACATCGCAGGATGATATGTATAAAGGATGATTTAAAAAATAAAAAGCTCATTAAGTATGACTTAATGAGCTATAGAAAATGAAGACTGATCTCAATCAGACTTCATTAATTAGAAACGGTAGCCTAGACCTAAATAAGTCACAATTGGTTTAATTTCAATACTGCTTTGACCTGAGATCAACGTTGTTGTTCCAGCTGGTGTAGTCGCATTTACATTTAATTTAGCTTTAGTCGTAAGGTGTGCATAAGACACAGAAGCTGTTGCATACCAGTTTTTATTGATGTTGAAATCAGCACCAAGAATAGCCACTGGTGCAAAAGCATCATCAACTTTTACTTTACCCAATTCTGGATTGAACGCAGTAAGATAAGGATTTGCCTTCAGTGCCTGATTAATCGCGGGGTCAGTTTCAACATTTGAGAAGTGAGCATACATCAATCCAGCACCAACATAAGGGCGGATTTTGTTGTTGATCGAACCAAAGTGGTAACGACCAGAAATGGTTGGTGTATAGGCATCTGTAGTTGCCGCTTTGTCATATTTGTTGAGGTCAATGACATTGATTCCATGAACTTTAATGCTACCTTTGCCTGCAAGTTCCATTTCAGGAGGTGCACCCAAAGTTAATTCTAATGAAACATTATCATTGACGAAATAATCAAGCATCAAACCTGCAGTATCAGCATTTTGTACTTCAAAACCAGCATCAGGATTAGCTGCTTGTAAATTAGCCAAGGGACCTAAGTAAGGTGAATTACCTGTTTTCCCATTGACACCTTGTCCCTTACTTTGTGGCATTACATGCAACCAACCTGTAGAAACAGCAAAAGTTTTACCGTCTGAAGTCGCTGCATGAGTAACAGTGTTTAAGCCAAACGCTGCTAATGGTAAAATCGCCAATGTAAGTTTTTTCATAGAATCATTTCCAATACTGTCTGTTATCTTAATTTCCCGATTAAGATCGTCGGCGATTTTAGAGTAATTATTTTAGAAGTTAAACGGAAAACACGGTAAATTATCAACCAGTCAGTCATACAAATAATAAGTAATTAAAATAATATTATGATAATTAAAGTTATAAATAGATATTTTTTAAAATACGCAATAATCTATTTGATTAAAAAATAGAATGTTATTGACTGTTTTTTGCACATATTGATAATTTAAGGTTTTTCTTGTGACGGTTTGTTTGCGATTTTTAGCAATTTCTTATGCCAGAGGAATCAGGCTAGTCTTTTATGATCAAAAGACAGTTTTTACTTTTTGTTTGAAATGTAGTGCATTACCTAAGCAAATCGCTTTATAGCTTAACGATATTTAAAGATGATTTTACAAAATCAATCGCAAGCATTCTGATGATGTGTTTTAAGTTGGTTGATACTTTACAGATGCTTGTGATAAAGATTTTTTAGATATTATTTGGCAGGTTTTGTGAAACTCAGTGATGCTAAGTCAGCAAAACCTAAGATAGACCTCGTAAAATATCTCTATTCAGTTGGTTGTGATTAAAGTCTTCCTCAACTGCATTTCGAAACTCGACAATAGTATCGCGATTGTTCGTATTTCACGTCTTGTTTATGTCGTATTAATCGATAACGCAATGTGCTGTTGAAATCTCAATAGACCCTAATAAATTGCCTGATAAATGTTGAGTGCATCGGTGTAGTTTAAAACCTTAGGATTGTTTTGTAATAAGCGTGTTTGAAGCATTGCATCTTCTGCAAGGACTTCAAGTTGTTGAGGTTGTACATTTAACTCTCTCAGTTTTAGGGGCAAGCCGCTATTGTTGAGATGGTTTTGCATATGGTCGATAAATAAATCACAGAGACCTTCAACACTGCCTTTACTATAAGGATCTAACCATTGCATCAGTTCAGCGTAGTGAGCTTTGGCTTCAGAGGCATTAAATTTTAAAACCTCTAATAGAACCAAAGCATTGGTGTGTCCATGAGATAAGTGGAAATGTCCACCTAATGGATAGGCAAGGGCATGAACAGCGCCAACAGGCGCGTTGGCAAATGCTTGACCTGCTAACATCGATCCCAATAACATATTTTGGCGTGCTTCAAGGTTCATACCATCCGCCAAGACAAGTTTCAAGTTTTTATTGAGAAGTTTCAGCGCTTGTTTTGCCAACATGTCAGCATAAAAGTTTTTCTTTATTTTTGAAGTAAAGGCTTCGATGGCGTGCACCATTGCATCAATGCCAGTTGCGGCTGTGATATGTGGTGGCAGACCAGTGGTAAATGTGGCATCAAGGATTGCGATATCCGCATATAAGATCGGTGAGACAATTCCTGTTTTTGTCGTTTCACCTGTCGTAACAATGGAGATCGGCGTAACTTCAGAACCAGTACCGGCAGTGGTTGGAATCAGAATTAAAGGAAGTCTTGGTCCATGAACATTATTGATACCGTAGATCTCTTGAATACTTTGGGTTTGTTGAGCATGAGCCAATACTGCAATAAGTTTGGCAACATCCATTGAGCTGCCTCCACCAAAACCAATCACAACATCGACTTGATTTTTTTTGGCAAACTCCACTGAGGATAGAACATTATGTTCTGCAGGATCAGCCTGAACGTCAGCGTAAATTTCATAAGCCAAATGAGCATCTTCTAAAATTTTCAGTACAGGTAAATGCAGTGCATGTTGAATCATCCCTGCATCTGTTACCAGCAAGGCTTTTTTATATTTGTTAGCTAAAATTGTCTTTAATTCTTGGACTGATCCTAGCCCAGAAATAATATTGGCTACAGTTTGAAATTGGAAATGCTGCATTGTGTACTATCCTTAATCTGTCATCACAAAATTAACATTATTGTTTTAAGGTTCTATAGGATTCACTTGCTAAATAACTTAACATAAGCGCTTATAAAAGAAATGATCATTTGAGGCGGTTTATGTTATCCAAAATGCCATACAAGGTTTTATGTGTGTGCTTAGGAAATATCTGTCGTTCACCTACAGCAGAAGTCGTCTTGCGACATTATTGTAATGAACAGCAATTGAACGTGATTGTGGATTCAGCTGGAACGAGTAATTATCATCCCAATAAATCACCTGATCACCGCAGTCAAAAACATGCAATAAAAAGAGGCTATGATCTTTCAGATTTGCGTGCTAGACAGTTAAAAATACAAGACTTCTTAGATTTTGATTTAATTCTTGCAATGGATCATGAAAATTTAGCGAATATCAAATCTTTGCTTCAACAAGCGATTCAACAATTTGGTGTACAGTCTGTTAAAGCGCAAGTTGCGCTGATGAGTGAACATGATGCTGCTTTTCCGAAGCAAGCCATTCCTGACCCTTATTATGGTGAAGCGGATGGATTTGAGCGTGTTCTTGATCAATGTGAGTCAAGTAGTCTAGCGTGGGTGCAAGTTTTTCAGCAACAGTTTCAATATAAGTAATTGATATACATTAGGAATGAAATTTAAGTTATGAATATTGAATCTCAGGTTCAACTTAAACCATTTAATACACTCCGTTTAGACTCAGTTGCATCACATTTTGTCAAAGTACAATCTGTTGCTGACCTTCAAAATGCACTGCAATTTTCCAAACAAAATAATTTAAATGTGCTGGTTCTTTCAGGTGGAAGCAATATGATTCTTCCTGAGCATATTCATGCCCTGGTTGTTGCGATCGATATACAGGGGATTGAGTTTATCGGTGAAGATGAACGGAGTAAAACAATAAAGGTGGGTGCAGGGCAAGTCTGGCATGACTTTGTATTGTGGACGACTTCACAGCATCTTTATGGTTTACAAAACCTTGCATTGATTCCAGGTTTGGTAGGTGCTTCTCCTGTACAAAATATAGGGGCTTATGGCGTTGAAGCAGGTGAGTTTATTGAATCTGTGGAAGTATATGATCGTGAATTAGAGCAAATGCATTCCATCTGTGCTCAGGATTGTCAATTTTCTTATCGTCACAGTATTTTTAAAGATGATCCAAATCGTTATGTTATTACTCATGTGATTTTTAGATTACTGAAACAGGCTGATTTAAAAATCAACTATGGTGATTTAAAAGCAGCAATGGCAGATGACTTGAGTGCGGAGAATTTGCAAAAACAAGTCATCCAAATTCGACAAAGTAAACTTCCTGATCCTAAAGAATATCCAAATGTCGGAAGTTTCTTTAAAAATCCGATTATTGGGCGAGATGTATTTTCACAATTAATTGCAAAATTCCCTAATATTCCACATTATCCTCAAACAGAGGATCGCGTTAAAATTGCAGCTGGTTGGCTGATTGACCAATCAGGATGGAAAGGTAAGCAACTTAATCAAGTCGGCATGTTCCATAAACAAGCTTTAGTTCTGGTGAATTATGCGGATGCAACATTGATAGATGTTCAAGCGGCTTATCGAGCTGTTCAGCGGGATGTGTTTGATCAGTTTGCTGTGCAGTTAGAGCCAGAACCTGTACTTTTTAACGAAATGGGATTAATTCAGAACCATTAACATTGAGTCTATATATGGTTAAACAACATTGGATGGTCAGATTTTTACGGATGGTTGCAATACTATTTGTACTTTTTGGCTGTCTGATTGTATTTTGGTATACGCCATTTTATTCGAACCTTATGGTGAGGATTCTCAATACATTTGTGCCTGTTGAAGTCAATCAGGTTGCCGCAAAAAGCCAACAAAATGCGGCATTATCTGAAGCAGAAAACTTAGAACCAGGTTCGGATTTGTGGATTGCTCGTCAAGCTTATCTAAAGTTGATGGAAGAACTGTTAAAGAACAACGATGCGAAGGATTTGCTTGCTCTTCAATGGCGTTATCGAGCTTTACAGGAAAAAATTGCCAAAGAACAAAAAGAGGATGATGAAGAGCAAATCAAGCCAGTGATTCCTTTAGTGTCTGAACATGCAGCTTCTGATGCTGTAGAAGACCAGCCTAATGATGTGGTTAAAAACTTATTAGATTTAAATAGTGAAGACAACAAAGCGCTGATGGATGAATATTTAAATTTCTTAAAAAAGTATAAGGTTGATGATAAGAATTTACATGAAAATCCCTCAGCTTCTGCTGTTGAATTATCAAGTTCACAAGTACAACAAGATTTAGAAAGCTTACCCAATAAAAATAGCGAACTCCCAAAACCAGTCAGTCAGCCTTATGCCATCGTGGTTTTGGGTGGTGGTCTAACTTTAGATAAAAATCAGAAAGATATCATTGTCAATGATTACACTAAGCTAAGACTGGAAACGACTATTGCACTAGAGAAAAAAATCAAACTGCCTATTGTGTTGAGTGGCGTTGAAGCACCTTATATGCAAAAGTGGTTGGCTGAACGTGGGGTGCAGGCAAAATTATTGGAAAATCGCAGTATGAATACCTGTGAAAATACACGTTTTAGCTCATTACTATTACAAAAAAAAGGTGGAGCACCTACAGTCATGTTGATTACAGATCGTTATCACATGCCTAGAACACGTCGTTTATTTGCGTTGAATGGTATAGAAACCATTCCAGTGGACGCACCAATGCCTACTCAACTTACAGAATGGCAACCAAGCAAACAGAATTATGATCATAGCCGCAGAGCCAACTATGAAACTTTAGCAACAATTCGAGATATGTTGTTTGGTTCGAGTGGCTGTAGAGAGGTGCCTTAATGGCGGATATCCCATTTTTAAATCCTACAATTTTAAAACAACTTGATCTGCCAGTACCAAGTCGTGATACCACACCACAACTATTAGAAGCTTTAAATTTAAATCGTGCCTATGTGCCAAACCAAGAAATAAAGGCTTATCAACGACTTTATGGTTTTGATCAATTAGATTGTGTTCAATGGCAAGGCTTTATTGACATGCCGTTGTTTAAACTGCATGTTCAGGTATTTAAGCCTAAAATTGAAAAAGTAAAAGGAACTGTCTGTTTATTACATGGTTATTTAGAGCATAGTGGTATCTATCAACCGATTGTTAAAGAAATCCTTGAACAAGGCTTTAGTGTTATTACTTATGATTTGCCAGGGCATGGTTTAAGTAATGGTTCTCCAGCAAATATTAAAAATTTTGACCACTATCAACAAGTGCTGCATGCTGTTTACCAATATGTTAAAAACTCACAGCATCTTCCTAAACCTTGGTTGGGGGTAGGACAGAGTACAGGTGGTGCAATTTGGATGCATCATTTACTTGAATATGCACAAAAAAGAGAAAATCCAATTGTTGATCGTGTTTTACTCTTATCACCTTTGGTGAGACCAGCTAAAACCGCATGGTGGCACAATTCTATTGGTTTGGGCATTATTCGTAGAATTAAAAGAGAAGTTCCACGTCATTTTAAACGCAACAATCATAATCCAGAGTTTTTAAGATTTGTACGACTAAAAGATCCTTTGCAACCCCGTATGATGGGAATGGACTGGATTCTAGCAATGTCGAAATGGATGCAGGAAATGGAAGAATTTCCAAAATGCCGTATACCTGTGTGGTTGGCACAAGGTGCTCAAGATCAAACAGTGGATTGGAAATATAATATTGATTTCGTACGTCGCCAATTCAGATTGCAAACTTTATTAATTCTTGAAGAAGGATCACATCAACTTATTAATGAACGTGCAGATATTCGGGCAGCATTAACGGGATTAATCCCTGCTTTCTTACATGCACATTCTTCAGGTGATTATTTTTGAATAAGAATCAAATAAAGACTATTGATTGATGAGGTCTTTTTTAAGATTTTAAAAGCATGAGTTTAAAGAAGTGCTAAAAAAAATGAGTGAAAAATGCAGTTTTTTTGCGCTTTTTGTTGAAAAAATAACCATGTGGTTGAAAAAGTTCAAAATAGGGGTTGCGTGTCTATAAAAAATATATAGAATACGCAGCATCCCGACGCGATACAGCAAACGAACTTAGCTTAGAGGGTTAAGTTGTTGAATGTTTATTGCGTCTTATTTGTCACTGACGAAGTGGTA
>NZ_AMFQ01000078.1:0-114034 GCF_000335555.1 Acinetobacter sp. WC-743
CTTAATAACTGATGTTACGCACTTGATTTAAATTAAGTAGGTGAAAAAGAAAAAGCTAAATTTACACGACGGAGTCTTACATCCAAAGTTTAAATTTATGGAATAGCCTTCGGCTCGAGGTACTTTTGTTTTGGCAAGAGGAGCGAAGCTCCGCAAGGGAAACCATCTTGCGCAGCGGTATCGCTGCTCATCCGCAGAACTCGTTCACTATCGTCAAAATATTCAAAAGTTTCGCAGAAACTTTACTTATTAGAAGGAGTCCTGCCTCAAGCAATTGCGGATGACGTTTCCGCGTATCCACATTCTTCTAGCTCCAAAATTTAATTTTAGAGTTACTGTGTAACATCAGTTATTAAAATGATGAAGTCTAAAATATATTTAAGTTGTCTTGGCGCAATTGCGCTTTGTGTATCTACACCCGTTTTAGCCAAGACACCACCACTTGCCAGTCAAGATGTATCCTGTCACTTTAAATCCGAATTTGACGACACCATCCCAGCAGATGTTTCTTATGTCAAATTTGGCGCCCAACCTTTTAAAGTGTTTAAGACCAATCCTGATTATTTTTCGAGTCATGTTGAAGACTGCCAATTACATCATGGTCGATACTATGTGTTGTCTGTATCTCAGAGCCATCCAGCAAGAACATTGGCACAGTCTTTGATTGAAGTGACACAATTCGACTTAAACGGTAAAAAGGTTGATCAGAAATTTTATAATCAAGGTTGGACCTGTGAGTTAACACAAGGCTTGATTGCAAAAAATCAAAAATTATTCATTGATACACAATGTACAGAAAAATCAAATTTTGATGAATATGGTGAAATGCTTGATCCTAAGAAAAACAAGTCCTATCGAGTCGAAATCAAATAATCTAAAAAAAGCTGATTAAACATCAGCTTTTTTTTTAGGGCTAGGCTTTTTACCTTTATGTTTCTACAATACCCTGCATGCTTTCTAATTTAATCAAATATTTACGGATTTGTTCTTCCGCCAATTCATCATGGCGTGGGTAGAACCACTTGGCGATCTGTTCTGAAACCAAAGGGTGATATTGAATATCAAAATGGTTAAGACCATAGAACACGGCTTTGTGCGATTCTGGCAGTTTTAATTGAAAGCGTGGATTAGGGTGTTCGCCTAAAGCACTCTTTACACTGACCAAATAATCGCCAATTACTTTTAAGGTTCGATTTTTTCGATTCTCAAACTCTAAGGTGCCAGCAATTAAAAAGGTATTGATGTGTGAGGGCAGTGGCGCAGGTTTACGGTTATCGTCCATTAAACCGATACGCGCATTATTATGTTCCCAATCATCATCACGAACACTACCATAGCGCAAGTCCAAAATCCCATTACTGCGAATATTCACAACATGGCTGATGATTTTGACGATGGGGAAATGTCCAATCTTTTCTTGGATTGCAAAACCAAAGCGTTCCAACACCGCGCCATGATGCGGAGAACCAATACATACTAGGTTTTCAACCATATGAAACCATTGGTGCATATTCTGCTTGCCATAGAATAAGGCACTACGACAAACCAAACCTCCCATACTGTGTCCAATCAAATCAATACTGGTAATACGTGGATTACGTTTGATGAGGTCTTCTAACAGATTGGCTAAAGAGCGTCCATTGGCTGAAATTCTGCGCCCAGTATTGTAGTGAAAATAGAGCATGGTGTTGTTATCACGTTGTGCCAGTAATTTTTCTCCAATACCTCCATTGCCACGGTTGCTCCAATCCTGATAAGTCATACACAAACCGTGTGCGAAAATCACCACACGACCTGCCAGATCACCTTGTTGTAATGCACCGTAATGATCATAAAGTACCGGTGAAAGTGCCAATGGATTATGTGTCGCCAAAAGGTAATCGCCCAGCACACCATTTAAAGCACTGACTAAAAAAGTCATATGCGCATTAAGTGGTTTATCATGTAGATTTGGGAAACGTTCAATGGTTTTACGAAGTACAGGCGCCAACAGGTGACTACCATAATTTTGTAAAGCGTTATAACCGAATTTATAGAATTTATCGACGATTGGACGTGACTGAAAACGTTTAGCTTTTTGCTTACTTAAACCAAAAATACTCAGTAACATTTCACGCTGAATTGACTGGATGAAGTCCTGAACGACACCACTAAGCGGTGTACTCACTAACTGTGCTAAGCCTTCTAATACGTCTGCCTGACTCGGAGGCGAGCGATCCCACTTACAATAGGTTTCGTGTAAAGGGGTTAAACTTGGCATTGTTATTTCCTCATCCATATTGATCTGGAACAAAGACTTTATTTTTGCTCTAGATCCATGTATAAATTCTTAGGCAATCATCTTATCTTGTTCATCCTGAACACTATTTAAAATACCGATAATTGCATTAAAGTTTTAATTTTTTGTCGGACAAGATCCCCAAACATACAAATTAAAACAATTCTGTGATTTGAGTCACATTAAAAATTAAAACATTAGTGGTGAAAAAGCAATCTATTTTCAATGAATATTATTTATTTACATGGTTTTAAAAGTAGCTCGTTGTCTATTAAAGGGCAACAACTGAATGATTACTGTCGATGCCATTCATCGCATAATGTGCATTTACCTGATTTAAATCAACATCCAAAAGATGTGTTGATGAAAATTTCAGCATATATTGAACAATGGTCAGATGTAGTCTTGGTTGGGAGCAGTCTAGGGGGCTTTTATGCGACACAGTTGGTCGCAAAATACGGTATACCCGCTGTTTTAATTAATCCAGCTATGCGACCATGGGAATTGTTTCGTCGTCTTTTTGGAACTGAGCATATGCCTTATCAGGTGACAGAACAATGGACACTGGATCATGCTCAATTGGTGTATTTGGAAGATATTGCTGTACCGTTTGTGCAAGATGCAGACAAAATAATGGTGTTATTGCAACAAGGTGATGAAGTTTTGGATTATCGTGAGGCTGAACGGTATTATAGTACAGCTCCACACACATCCTTGATCATGACAGAAATGCATGGTAATCATGCGATGGAAGATTTTGCAGATAAAATTCCCATGATTGTGGAGTTTTTATCTTACTCCGTAAAATAAAAGGAAAAACTTAAACGTGTCTCAATATACGGCTCAATCACTTGAAGTATTATCTGGCTTAGACCCTGTGCGTCGTCGTCCAGGCATGTATACAGATACCACGCGTCCAAACCATTTGGCGCAAGAAGTTATTGATAATGCGGTCGATGAGGCACTTGCAGGGCATGCCAACAAAATCACTGTCACGGTATATAAAGACGGTTCTTTATCTGTTGAAGACAATGGTCGTGGTATGCCAGTCGATATTCACCCTGAGTATGGACAAAGTGGCATCGAAATTATTCTGACCAAACTACATGCAGGTGGTAAGTTCAGTACAGACAATTATCAGTTTTCTGGCGGCTTACATGGGGTCGGGATTTCTGTGGTAAATGCCTTGTCTGATCGTGTTGAGGTTGAGGTTCAGCGCCAAGGCAATCTCTATAAAATGGCTTTTGAGCGAGGTGAACCTGTCGCACCTTTAGAAGTGTTAGAAGGTAAAGTTGCTAAACGTGCAACAGGCACAACAGTACGTTTTTGGCCTGAAGCTAAGTATTTTGATTCGCCTAAATTTGCGCTTAAAGCGTTAAAGCATAATTTAAAAGCTAAAGCTGTTTTGGCTGCAGGTTTGCAGATTAATTATATTGATCAGATCAATGACGAGAAAATCGAATGGCAATTTGAAAATGGTTTAGTCGACTATTTGATGGATGAATTGCAAGACCGTGAAATTATTCCTGAACCTGCTTTTGTTGCAACAGGCGAAGCTGAGCGTGCCAGTGCTGAATTTGCAATTTGCTGGAATATCGAAGGTGGAGAGCAGATTCAAGAAAGTTATGTCAACTTGATTCCAACAGCACAAGGCGGTACACATGTGAACGGTTTACGTTCAGGTGTTACCGATGCGATGCGTGAATTTTGTGAATTGCGTAACTTATTGCCACGTAATATGAAATTGTCAGCAGAAGATGTTTGGGATGGTGTGAATTTCATTCTCTCACTTAAATTCCAAGAACCACAATTCTCAGGTCAAACCAAAGAACGTCTTTCTAGTCGTGAAGCATCCAATATTGTCTTGAATATTGCCAAAGATGCTTTTGCCCTGTGGCTCAATCAGAATGCCGAAGTTGCCATGCAATTGGCTGAAATCGTGATTGCCAAAGCTGGTCGACGTTTAAAAGCAGCAAAGAAAGTTGAACGTAAAAAAATCGTTGCTGGACCTACACTACCTGGGAAATTATCAGATTGTGTTGGACATACACTTGAAGAATCAGAACTTTTTATTGTGGAAGGGGATTCAGCTGGCGGTTCTGCCAAACAGGCGCGTGATAAAAACTTCCAAGCCATTATGCCGATTCGTGGCAAAATCTTAAATACATGGGAAGTGTCTTCGGATGAGGTTTTAGCTTCTCAAGAAGTTCACAATATTGCGATCGCGATTGGTGTGGATCCGGGAAGTGACGATCTTTCAGAATTACGTTATGGCAAAATCTGTATTCTTGCCGATGCGGATTCTGATGGTTTACACATCGCAACATTGTTGTGTGCTTTATTCGTGAAACATTTCCCAGCAATGGTGGATGCAGGGCATTTATATGTAGCGATGCCGCCTTTGTATCGAATCGATGATGCTAAAGATGTTTATTATGCATTGGATGATGATGAGTTAGAAGCTATCTTAAAGAGAGTAAAGTCTAAGAACCCGCAGATCACCCGATTTAAAGGATTGGGAGAGATGAACGCAAGCCAATTGCGTGAAACAACTTTAGACCCAAACACTCGACGTTTGGTTCAGTTGGATTTAGATGATGCACATCATACAGCAGGCTTATTGGACAAATTACTGGCAAAAAAACGTGCCAGTGATCGCAAAGGCTGGTTAGAGCAAAAAGGTAATCTCGCAGATTTAACTGTTTAAACAGCATATGCTTTGATAAAAGTTCTTGTAAAAAGATGAGGTCTAGAAGACCTCATCTTTTTTTATCCGCTTTTAAATCCATATTGCCCAACCTATAGTCAAACTGCTTGATTATTCATAAGCGCTAAAGCGTGGCAATAAAAGCTTTAGATCATTCAACAATAAATTCATCGCATTGATTTTATTGATCAAGAGAGGTTCTATTTTACGGTATGAGTTTTCAACAGATTGACGATATTGACTTTTTAAAAGTACAGGAATTGTCCGTTTTTATCCTAGCTTATCACACTCAATCTGCACTCTCTTTGCTCATTTTTAAGCGGAAAAATCGCACTTAATTTGATCAGTGTGGACTTTAATCTCGCATTTTTAGATTCACTACCTCTCCTTTTCTATCCTATTGGATAGGTATTTGTAGAGCATAATTCATCCGCTTTAGAGAAAAAAATAGCACTGATAGTTTTATTAATTTTCAATATGTTATTGCTTTAAGAAAGCTATTCAAAAAAATTAAATTTTCCACTTGGCATAGAAATTGAATCCAGCCTGTTAGGTATAAACAAAATCATGCATTTAAAAATGCACCAAAAGGTTTGGAGAAAAAATCATGTTCCAACAAAAAATGTTTTCAAAAACACTGTTAGTTGCTGCAATGATGGGGAGCATGGTATTGACGGGGTGTTCAAAGCCTGCTGATAAAACTGACGCGAAACCAACTACCGCTGAAAGCAAGGCACCTGCTGCAAGTGGCGATACGATCAAAGTGGGTATTTTACATTCACTGTCAGGAACTATGGCGATCTCAGAAACTTCGCTTAAAGACACGGCATTGATGGCAATCAATGAAATCAATGCAAGCGGTGGTGTGATGGGGAAAAAACTTGAACCTGTCGTGGTTGACCCAGCATCAGATTGGCCACTATTTGCTGAGAAAGCGCGTCAGTTGATTACCCAAGATAAGGTGGCGGTGATCTTTGGATGTTGGACATCCGTTTCACGTAAGTCGGTATTACCTGTTGTTGAAGAGCTCAATGGTTTGTTGTTCTATCCTGTGCAGTATGAGGGTCAAGAGCAATCTAAAAATATTTTCTATACAGGCGCCGCACCGAATCAACAAGCGATTCCAGCGGTTGAGTATTTGATGAGTGATGAAGGTGGAAAGGCGCAACGTTTTGTTCTGTTAGGTACTGACTATGTTTATCCACGAACCACCAACAAAATCTTGCGTGCATTCTTAAAGTCTAAAGGCGTCGCCGATGCAGACATTATGGAAGAATACACACCTTTTGGTCATAGTAACTATCAAACCATTGTTGGAAATATCAAAAAATTTGCTGCGGGTAAAAAAACCGCTGTGATCTCAACCATCAATGGCGATTCCAATGTACCGTTTTATCGTGAATTGGGCAATCAGGGAATCAAAGCTTCGGATATTCCAGTGATGGCATTCTCAGTCGGAGAAGAGGAATTACGAGGTATTGATACCAAACCTTTGGTCGGGCATCTGGCATCGTGGAACTACTTCATGTCGGTGAAGAATCCAGTAAATGCAGAATTTATCAATAAAATGAAACAGTACGCAGTGGAATACAAACTACCGAATGCAAGCAAATTAGTCACCAATGATCCAATGGAAGCAACTTATGTCGGTATCCATATGTGGAAACAAGCCGTTGAAAAGGCTGGAACAACGGACGTGGATAAAGTGCGTGATGCAATGGCAGGTCAAACTTTCAAAGCACCTTCTGGTTATACATTAAGCATGGATGCCACCAATCATCACTTACATAAGCCCGTCATGATTGGGCAAATTCGCGCCGATGGGCAGTTTGATGTGGTGTATAAGAGCCCTCAACCGATCAAAGCGGAGCCGTGGAGTCCGTATATTCCTAAATAGGCATTTTACAACCCCAAAGCTTGCTGTGTTTCAGCAAGCTTAACCCATGACCAAGATCAAGCGTCATTGTATTTCAACAAGAATAGGGGGAGTTGCGTATGTCGATCAGACTAAGTTTTGCAACACTTTTTTTTATGATTTCCCAGTTGTTCCTGATTCAAACTATTTCTGCTGAATCCTCACATACAGCGCCAACGGGAGCTGCATTAACCACACAAAAAGCTGCATCTCATGATGATGCAATTCAGCAATTTGTACGCGGAGATTTCGCCAGTCGCCGTGCAATGCTCAATCAATGGCCTGCCAGTATTGAACAACTGGACCAGTTGGTTGCTTATGTTGAAAAAGATCAACTCTACACCGATAGTTCAGGCAATACTTATTTGATGAAAGAGGGGGATAAATTATTCAGTTATCCCGATGAGCAAGCAATAACGGATTGGCCGGGTGATTTAAATCAAGTGACTTTGGTCAATACCCTACACAAAGCCTTGAGCTTTGCTCAAGCAAAAATCAAATTACAGTCTACAGATGTTTCACAGCGTCTTGCCGCGATTGATATTCTAGAAAACAACTTAGATGAGCTGGATATAAAAATGATCAATCAGCTTTATCTAGATGAAAACAATAATAAAGTCAAAGCACGTTTAGCACAGCTAAAGGCCAGAATGGATTTTAATAGCCCTGATACTTTGACCAAAATTCAAGCTGCAAAAACCTTAAAAGATTCTAATCGCCCTGATGTTTTAGCCATCGTTGAACAAGCGCTGACACAACCAAACTTAAACCCAGAATTAAAATCAGTATTAGTCAGTGCACAAAGCAGTATCAAAACACGAATCCAGGTCAGTGAATGGACTGGACATGTTTTTTCAGGTTTAAGTACCGCAAGTATTTTACTGCTTGCTGCTCTTGGGCTTGCGATTACCTATGGCTTACTGGGTGTCATCAACATGGCGCATGGTGAGTTGATCATGATCGGTGCTTACACCACTTATGTGGTGCAAAGCTTTTTTAAAACACATTTAGGTGCATATCTGGATTGGTATTTGATTGCTGCCATTCCTGCGGCTTTTCTTGTTAGTGCCTTGATTGGCATGCTGATAGAACGAACCGTGATTCGCCCTTTATATGGTCGTCAACTGGAAACATTATTGGCAACTTTTGGTGTAAGTCTCATCTTGATGCAATTGGTTCGAATGATCTTTGGTGCTCAGAATGTTGAAGTATCAAATATTTCATGGCTTTCAGGCGGTATTTCAATCACACCAAGTTTAATGCTGCCATACAACCGTATTGCGATTATCGTCTTTACCATTGCTGTACTGCTGTTACTGGTCTATCTACTCAATAAAACTCGGTTTGGCTTATTTGTTCGTGCAGTCACGCAAAATCGTCAAATGGCACGGGCTGTCGGGATTCGCTCGGCACGTATCGACATGATGGCATTTGGCTTAGGTTCAGGGCTTGCAGGACTTGCAGGCTGTGCTTTGGCACAAGTAGGTAATGTTGGTCCAGATTTGGGGCAAAACTACATTATTGATGCTTTCCTTGTCGTTGTGGTTGGTGGCGTCGGGCAGGTTTGGGGAGCGGTTTTGGCGGCGCTGGGACTTGGTGTCAGTGGAACAATTCTCGAAATCGGCATGGGTGCTGTGCTGGCTAAAATTATTCTCTTGGTGCTTGTGATTTTGTTTATTCAAAAACGTCCACAAGGTTTATTTGCCATCAAAGGTCGTTTTGTGGAGTAAATATATGAAAATCACTGCATTACTTTCAGATAAACCCTACAGTGCAATCGCGATCGCAATATGCTTTGCAGTGATGTTGATTTTACCGTGGTTCCATGTACTGCCACAGGATTCAAGTCTACATCTTTCAGCGTATTGGGTCACTTTGATTGGCAAAATCATGTGCTTGGCTTTGGTCGCACTTGCATTGGATCTGGTGTGGGGTTATGCCGGCATTCTAAGTCTGGGGCATGGGCTTTACTTTGCTTTGGGCGGATATGCTTTTGGTATGTACTTGATGCGAGAGTCGGCAGGGGATCAACTTCCCGATTTTATGCGGTTTCTCAGTTGGACTGAATTGCCTTGGTATTGGGTTGGGACTCAACATTTTGTTTGGGCCTTGGTGTTGGTTGTTTTAGTCCCGGGTGTAATTGCCTTTATTTTCGGATTTTTTGCTTTCCGTTCCAAAATCAAAGGGGTGTATTTTTCAATTATTACCCAAGCCATGACCTTTGCAGCAGCATTGTTATTTTTCCGCAATGAGACAGGGTTTGGTGGCAACAATGGTTTTACTGGTTTCAAAACGATTCTCGGAATGGATATTACCTCCGCTTCTATGCGAGCTAGCTTATGCTTCCTGACGGCTGTGGTATTACTCCTGAGTTTTATAGGTTTACGCAGTTTAATGAATAAACCTTATGGTCGAGTACTGGGTGCGATTCGTGACAGTGAAAACCGTTTGCAATATCTAGGTTATCGAACACTTTGGTATAAATTGTCTGCATGGGTCATTTCAGCAGTTATTGCTGGAATTGCAGGTGCATTGTATGTACCGCAAGCAGGCATTATTAATCCAAGCGAAATGAACCCTGTCAATTCAATTGAAATGGCAGTCTGGGTTGCCGCAGGTGGACGGGGTACTCTGATTGGTCCGATTCTCGGTGCAGGATTAATTAATGGGGTAAAAACCTATTTTACAGTTGCCTATCCAGAAGCATGGTTATTGATTCTAGGTGCATTGTTTATTGTTGTGACTATTTTCCTCCCGAAAGGTGTGATCGGATTATTTGAACGCTTTAAAAAAGGAGATCACTAATGTCAGCGCTCTTATCAGACTTAGGTTTAAATGCTCAACATGGTGGTCAAATTGGTGAAGGTTACGGTCGCCCTAAAGCCGAAGGCGCCGATTTTAGCCATGGTATTGCACTGTATTTAGAAAAAGTCAGTGTGTGGTTTGATTCCTTTCGTGCCTTAAATGATTTGTCTCTTTATATTGAAGAAGGTGAATTACGCTGCATCATTGGTCCAAATGGTGCTGGCAAAACCACCTTGATGGATGTCATCACAGGCAAAACACGTCCAACAGAGGGTTCGGTTTTTTTTGGTCAAAACTATGATTTAGCCAAAATGAGTACCGAGCAAATTGCTGAAGCTGGGATTGGTCGTAAGTTTCAAAAACCGACTGTATTTGAAAATTTTACGGTCATGGAAAATCTGCTCCTTGCTGCACCTAAAGATAAAACGGTGAAAAAAAGTTTCTTCAGCAAACTAAGCCCTGATGCACAGTTGGCATTAGATGAATCTTTGCAGCAAATTCGTTTACAAGAGTTTATTCAAAAGCCAGCAGGTTTATTGTCACATGGGCAAAAGCAGTGGCTTGAAATCGGGATGCTATTAATGCAACGCCCAAAACTGATTCTGCTAGATGAGCCTGTTGCAGGTATGACCGATGCAGAAACCGAGCGTACTGCTGAATTATGTTTGGAGTTAAAAAAGAATCATACTTTGTTGGTGGTTGAACATGATATGAGCTTTATCGATACCATTAGTGAAAAAGTCACCGTGCTTGCACAAGGTGCAATACTCGCCGAAGGCACATTGGCAGAAGTTCAGGCGAATGAAGACGTGATTGAAAAGTATTTAGGGCGCTAAAGGGGATGCATTATGTTGGAAGTTAAAAACATCAATCAATTTTATGGGGGAAGTCATATCCTCCGTGATGTTAGCCTCAATGCGCCAATCGGTGAATGCTCGGTGGTTTTGGGCAGAAATGGTGTAGGAAAAACCACCTTATTAAAATGTTTGATGGGGATCTTACCCATTAAGTCAGGACAGATTCTTCTAGATGGTCAAGATATTGCCAAAATGAATCCTGAACAACGGGTGAGAGCAGGGTTGGCTTATGTTCCACAAGGGCGGGATATTTTTTCTACACTGACTGTGGAGGAAAATATTTTGATCGGCATGGCAAAATTTTCTGGCGCAAAAACCCGTAAAGTTCCTGAGCACTTATATGAAATTTTTCCAGTCCTCGATGAAATGAAACATCGCCGTGGAGGCGATTTATCAGGAGGACAGCAACAACAATTAGCCATTGCACGTGCTTTGGCTTCCGAACCTAAAGTGTTGATCTTAGATGAGCCTACGGAAGGTATTCAACCCTCAATTATCAAAGACATTGGACGAGTGATTCGAAAATTAGCGGATCGTGGAGAAATGGCGATTGTATTGGTCGAGCAATTTTATGATTTTGCTGAGGAGCTGGCGGATAATTATACGGTGATGGCACGTGGTCAGGTGGTGGCACAAGGTATTGGGGAAGAAATGCCTGAAAAGGGGATTCGAGATTTAGTTGCCATTTGATTATTGACTTAGAATGAAACTCTCAAACACATGATGAGAGCTTCATTCTTTTCAGGATTTGTGTAATGATGAATCGAAGTAAGTAAAAATGAAGATATATTAGATTTCTGTATTTTCATCCCATAAAAAATAACCACCATATTGGCTTGATCTAAATTCTCCACCAATAGTTTTGCCTTGTTCAGTTAAATAATGTTTACCACTGTCGTTTAAAGTTAAAAAACCTTTTGCTATAAATTTATCAAGTAATTCAGGCGTTTTAAGCTTATGTTTTGCCGCGAGCTTTGAGGTGGTTAATTTATTGGAATTTTCAGATGGCTCTTTGGGGGTATCTTCCAATTCTTCCATTTTTACTTCATCAAGCGAAATTCTAACCTCATCGCTAATACGAATAATTCGTTGAGCTTCTTCATAAGCATCTTTGTAGACGGTAGTATCATCTTCTTTATTGATTAAGATACCCATTTCATTATTATTTACTTGACTAAACTCATATAAATTTAGGCTAGAGATAATACAACTAGTTTCATTTAAATAACATTTAGCATGAAGATTTTTACAGAAGCTAACTCGAATATAATCTAGCTTTTGCATCCATTTAATTTCATCGGGATGTAAATCGCTTTTTCCATAAATGATCCGAATATCAATCTTTAAACGATTTTTATCCTCTAGTAATTCTTTGATACGATCATTAAGTCGAAGATAAGGACTAATTAAAATTAGTCTTTCTTTTGCACTTTTTATCAGTTCTTCTAAGAAAAAATTTGTACCACTTGTATTTAAAAACTTTGCCATTTTTTCAACCAATTATTATGTATTAAATTATATAATTCAATAAACTAAAGCATTTGAAATGTAGAAGCAATATTTTATTCCGTTTCAACTTTCTGATAATAGCCCGTTGATGAAACATTCATACCAAAGCCACAATCGGTCTGTTCAGTTAATTGTTCCACTTCAATAAAATTTCCTAAAGATGGGCTATAAGTAAAATTGATGGCAATTCGACAATTTTTATAACGATAGCTTGCTTTCTTCGCTTGAAGAGGCATTTCTGTTTCAAACTCACCAATATTAGGACCATAAATTAGGCTTCGAGGTCCCATCCATAAACCAGTGAATTCGATGTGATATTTCTGATCACGCTTTTTAACATTAACCCGATTCCACTCACCAAAACCGGCATAACTGACATATTCTCCGGTAAAGTCATTATTTGCTTGAGGGACTGCTAACTTTTTTAAATTAAATTGACTGGTTTTTGTGGGTTTAATTTGAAACCATGCTCTTGCCCATAAGGGTTGATTGAGTTTGCTATAGGTTAAACCCACATTATTATTGGCAATGTCGATGTCATTGTCTGAAACTTGGATGCCAGTTTCTTCTTGACCAACCGACTGACAAAAATCGCTCCAAGATGCTTGCTTTTGAAACTGATCAAGTGCTTTTTTATAATTTTTCTGGTCGTAAAATTTTTGTCCCAATTTACGATATTGACTAAGTTTGGCACACCCTTGTTTGACATTTGGGTCAACATAGTCAGCAGCATAGCTTGATGTATGAAGGATCAGAGCCAATGGTGCCAGTAGGCTGATTATAATTTTATTCATAGATGCTCAGAAAGTAGGCAATATTATTCATTGTTATACAACAGATTTTGGAAAAGCCAAAAACAAAATGTGTGATTTTTCATCTTGAATTAACATCCAATTCTAATCAAGCGCTTTGGCTGTAGAGATATATTTAATTTGCAAGAAACTTATTTTTTAATTTCACCCGCTTAATGCTTCGTCAAAATTAAGTTGCATCCACACCAAATCACGCCACATGCCAAATTTCTGACCAACCTGAGGCATATAGCCAGTTTGGATGAATCCGAGTTGTTGATGTAGATAGATTGATGCTGCATTTTCGTGATCGATTGCAGCAACCATGACATGTATGCCTTGTTGTTGTGCATGTTCAATGAGTTTGATCATCAGGCGTTTACCCAGTCCTTGCCGTGCATAGCTTGGATCAATATAAACAGAATGCTCTACAGTTTGTTTATAGCCATTAATTGCTCTGAAACTCGCATAATCGGCATAACCTGCAATCGCGTGAGTAGAGGTTTCTTCTGCCACAAACACGGGGAATCGATTTTGTTCCAGTTCTAAAAACCATTGTTGATAATCTTCTAAGGTTTTTAATTGACTATTCCAAGTGGCTAGACCTGTTTTAATTTCTTGATTATAAATATGCATGATCTCAGTCAGGTCTGAGGTTTTCGCAGGGCGGATCTGAAAATTCATGAATCTTAGGTCAGAGGCAAATTTGTCTGTTTATTTTAGAAAGATTTATTTTTAAGGGCAATAAAAAAGCAAGGTTGAAACCTTGCTTTTTTATCAATACCTAGACGGTCAATTAAAAGTGATATTTCACAAGTGCGCTGACGTTATTTTCATCTTTGCCAGGAACGCCATATTTGTTATGCCATACAGAATGTTCAACACCAAGATATAGGCGAGTATCTGGAGAAATGTGTTTACCAGCGTTCCATTTCCATTGTGTTGTCCAGTTTAATTCACTTGAGTGAGCAACTTGATCTTTTTCTGCAGTAGACCAATCTAGGAAACCATCTACTAAGAATTCTTCAGAAGCAATTTTGAATGGAATTCCATAAGTGAATGTCAATTGATAGTCATCTTCTTGGATTTCGTTATTGGCACGATAGAAGTTTAATTGTGCATATTGGAAATATGGAATCGCTAAATCTACGCCAACACCATAGAGGTAGTTGTTCATATCTTTACCACCTTCCCAAGTGGTTGCGATCAATACATCTTTGATTGGACCAAGTTCAAGTTTTTTCCCTGAAACTGCACCTAAACTGAGGCGTGGTGAAACTTCAAAATAAGTGTCTGATTGACCACCACTGTTAGTACGGTCTGCAAATGCAAAAAAATCGCCGTATTTTAGCTTTGCTGCATACTCAAACGTAATTGTAGATTGTTTTTCATCTGGCGTTAATTCATAGTTTTCACCATAAAGACCGGTAATACTAAAATCTTGCCAAACTGGCGCAGCTTGAGCCATAGTTGCAGTTGAAGCGATTGCACAAATCGCAGCGAGATGTGTAAGTTTCATGAAAAATCTTTCCCCCCAAGAAAAGCGCTTCAAGGATACAGATTCCGCGATAAAAATAAAGCTAAAAATAGATGGAATGTAAATAAATATGTAAACATCAAGTAGGGAAGTGTGTTGAAAAAGTGAATCTAAAAATAAATTAGAAAATGAACTTTTATATTCACGCAATCATCATCCTTTTATATAGAGTTGATTGATTTACTCAGGATTAATGCTAAAAAATTTAAAAAAATCATTAAATTATAAAGTAAAGTAACAAGATGTCATTTTTCATATTGTTTTCATAAAAAAGTTAAAAATCCGCTTGCATATTTTTCAATATAGCCTGATATTGAAGATATAAGAACACCTATCTGCAGATCATTAAAAGTGTTCATCTTTGCAATAGAGGAGTTAAGGTTCCAATTTATTGAAGGTGAAAAGCTGTTTTAAACAGTAGGCTTTGAATGAGCCAAAAATATAAGTTTTGCACTGTTTTAGATGAAAAAAGAGGTTTTTTTATGAATATTGAAATCCGTACAGATAAAAATATTAGAAATAGTGATCGTTTAATTACTTATGTACGCGACGAGCTAAATCAAGAATTCCAACGTCATAGTGAGCGTATTACCCAATTTTCAGTTCATATCAGTGATGAAAATGGGGACAAAGGTGGGGATGATGATATTCAATGCATGATCGAAGTGAAAGCAGCAGGTCTAAAACCGGTGGTGGTAAAACATCGAGCTAAAAATATAGATCTCTCGTTACATGGTGCGATCGATCGCGTAAAACGTAGTTTAGAGCATGTTTTGGAGAAAACTGAAAATCCACGTGGTGGTAAGTTAGAACTTGCAGATGCGGATGAAGCATGAGTAGAAAAAAGGCCTTAGGGCCTTTTTTTATGAATCAAAACAAAAAATGCGATGCACTTTGTCATAAGTTAACAATAAATGCCATTTAAACCAAAAAAATGAAGTATTAAATTTTTTCAAAGCTATTTTTAAAATATTCGTCATAATGTTGATAGGAATAGAATAGTGAGATCAAAATGTTATCAGCACAACAACAAGTCTTTATACAGGCTTTAGAAGATTTAGACCTTGCTCAAGTGAAACGTTTGCTCGCAGATGGGTTTGACCCTAACTTTATGGAGCCAGAAAAAGGTCCAGCAGTATCTATCTGGTCAGATGGATTATTTAAATGGTGGGAAAAAATCTGTGATGCTTATGAAGCAGGGCAGCCCCTAAGTGCGGAACAAAAAGCTCAAGATTTACAACCACATTTAGACATTTTAAATGCTTTGATTGATGCTAAAGCAAATTTTTATTTGTGGGATGCAGAAGAGTGTTATGGTCCTTTATGGGATGCAGCAAGCGCAGCGTGTGTGCCGGTAATTCAAAAGCTGTTAGATCATAAAGTTGATCCTAATACCAAAGATGATGAAGGTAAAACCATTTTGTCATCGATCAGTGATTTGTTTTTTGATTGTGAATTTGATCAAATAGATTGGTCTCAGGCTTTACCTGAAGAGAAAGAATCTTTAGAGTTACTACGTAGTCGCGGTGCGAAAATGTCCAAAGAATTACCTTAAATTTTGAGTCTTCATATGGCAATTTTAAATAGAATCACATTAGCCCTTGCTTCGAGCCTAAGTATAAGCGCAATGGCAGCAGAATTTTCTTTTGATCGTCCTGGATCAGGTTTTGGAACAGGAATTACTCCAGTAGGTCAGTTGGCTTGGGAGCAAGGTTTACCAACTGCAACCTACACTGAAACCCGAGTAGATGGCGCAAAAGCAAAAACTGTAACCCTCAATGGCGATATGCTACTTCGTACAGGTTTAACCTCAAGTATGGAATTGCAGTTAGGTTGGCAAGGTCCAGCTTGGACACAAACCAAGTATAGAGGCGTTAAAGACGATGACTCCGGTTTGGGTGATGTTTCTATTGGGATTAAAAAAGCCATTGATTTAAAAGATGATAAGTTGTCTATGGCGATCTTGGCAAAAGCATTGATTGCAACGGGCAATGAAGGTTTTTCTGAAGAAGACGATATTTACAGTATTGGAACATCTTTAGCTTACCAGTATAACGATTTGGTTAATACGGGTATCACTATGGACTATGCGGTACAAGATGGTCATTGGTCAGTCACAGCTATTCCTACAGTAGGCTATAAAATTGCAGGCAATCTTTCAGGTTTTTCTGAATTCGTTTATTCAAAAACTGAAAGCAAAAATTATGAATATGGTCTAGGTTCAGGTTTGATCTATGCTGTGAATGAACGCACTCAGCTTGATGGTAGTGTCGGTGTTGATTTAAACGGTCGCGATCGTAGCTATAAAGCAGGTTTTGGTATTTCCTATTTATTCTAAACCAGACCGTTCAGAAAAAAGGAGCAGTTAAACTGCTCCTTTTTTTGTTGCTGAGTTTTTATGCTTTTAGATAGGCAAAAACTTGGTTATGCTCTTTTTAAAATGTAAATAAATAGAGGAGGATAAAAATGTTAGAACTCTTTATTGGTGATAAAAACTATTCAACTTGGTCTATGCGTCCTTGGCTTGTGATTCAACATTTTAACATTCCGTTCAAGGAGCGTTTAATCCCGTTTGATCACTTCGACATGGACAGTCAATTTAAGCAAAGTATTTTAAAAATTAATCCTACAGGCAAAGTGCCTGCTCTGGTTGATGATGGCTTTTTAATTTGGGACTCCTTGGCGATTTGTGAATATCTTGCTGAGAAGTTTCCTGAAAAACAGTTATGGCCACAAGAGATCAAACAGCGCGCACGGGCTCGGTCGATGTCTGCGGAGATGCACAGCAGCTTTACTGCGCTACGCAGTACATGCGATATGAATATTGATGCGGATTTAAAAGATATTGGTTTAAAACTTTGGCAAGATCATCCAGCACTACAGCAAGATGTGCATCGTATTGTACAACTGTGGTCGGAACGTCCACAGTTGGATGGTTTCTTATGTGGGGAGAGTTTTAGTATTGTGGATGCATTTTATGCGCCAGTAGTGATGCGTTTTATGACCTATGGAATTCCTGTAACAGACAACAGTGAACGCTATATTCAAAAAATGTTGACTGTACCAGCGGTGCAACAATGGATTGCTGAAGCGCGGGCTGAGTTTAGATTTGTGGCATGTGAAGAACAATATCGAACATTGTCTGACTAAATACCAAAGTTAAGCGATTTCATTGATCGGCGCGTGATACAAGTGCACTTGATTACGCCCAGATTGTTTTGCGCGATATAATGCTTTGTCTGCCAGATGAATAATTTTACTGATATTGTCATCATCTATAGAGGTGGCAATCCCGAAACTTGCAGTCAGTTGCACATAATGATGATCAAGTGACTCAATGACTTGATTTTGGATCGCCAATCGACAACGTTCAGCAAATGCTTGAGCGCTGTCCAATGTGGTGTCAGGTAAAGCAATAATAAATTCTTCTCCACCATACCGCGCCACGATATCGGAATGGCGAATTTGTGAAGAGAGCAGTTTGGCAACTTGGCATAATGCTTCATCACCAAAGTGGTGCCCATATAAGTCATTGATATCTTTAAAATGATCAATATCAATTAAAATAATGGCATAGTGGGTTTTTTTGCTTTGCATTGCATCGAGTTTTTCATTAAAAAAACGACGATTATATAAATTGGTGAGTGGATCCGTTTCGCTGAGTTTTTTGATTAAAGACTCTCTATGTCGCCACTGTGACAATAAAATTTCACATAAAATTAAACACGCCATTAAAATGGGAACAATAAAATATACCATCGTTCCTACCCAGAACAGATTGTCATGACGATTATTCTCTAATATGCGTATGCTAAAGATGGGTGCATAAGGAATGATGTGCCAATAAGTAAATAACATCATTGAAATATAAATCACTAGTGCCGTGATGAGTTGAATATATATAATTTTTCGATTAAATAAAATGAGCCCTACACCTGAAATACACACGAATGCAAATATCGTTGCAGGGCTATAAATTCCGACTAAAAAACCATCAGTGAGCATTAACATAATAAAAATACTGATGACGATATGGGGCAAGATGGTGTTCGCCCATGTTTTATGTTGGAAAAAATGACAAAATAGGATCAGTAAAAAAAGCAGTAGTGTTGAACCAAGATTGACCATCAACTGCAATTGAATCAAGCTGATATTGACCCATTGCCAAGTTTCTGGGGTTAAAAGGATAAAAACTTTCCATGCAATCCAGGAAAGATGCAGCGCCATAGTGAGGATGAGAATCAGAATACACTTATGCAAACTGCTCCAATTCATAATGATGTTTGAATCAAATTGTGTTTTCAGTTTTTTAAAAAAAAGATTAATGCCTAAATTTGATTCTGCCATCCATATTTATTCCTCTATTTTGTTAGTCAGTCATCATTGTATATTGATCATATTTTCTAAATTATAATGACTAAAATCTAGGTTAACAAAACATTATTATGCATGATTTGTTAAAAATTTTTTATAAAAATACACACATTAAAAGCAGTGCTTCGATGATTTAAAAACCTTTTGTTAAGATCGAACTCCTGTACTTGAATAAAATTGATGGCGATTGTTTTTTGCCATGTAGAGTGCTTCATCAGCCTGTTGTAAGACTGTACTGCTCATACTGTCTCGTCCCGAGACGGAGACACCACAACTGGTTTTAAGCGACAGGACTTTGTTGTTAATTTTAAACTCATGATTGTTAATCAAATCTGTTAAACGCAATGCAATTTGTTGCGCTTGCGTTTGATTGACATCACTTAAAATTAAAATAAATTCGGACTCACTATAGCGACCGATCAAGTCTGTTTCACGGATATTTTGTGATAGTTCATTAGCAATCGCAGCCAAAGCTTTATTTGCTGTCTTTAAATTATATTGAGTTTTAATCGTATTTAAATTATCGACGCTCAGCAAAATAATCCCATAATAAGATTCACTTTGTGGGTGCAATTCTTTTAAATAGCTATTAATGGCAAATTGGTTATATATGCCTGTTTGTGAGTCAATTTCTAAATCATGATTGACTTGGTTTTTGTGAATAAGCTTGGCAATAAAAGAGTGTTTCAACACTTGATTGAATAATGAGTGAATTTTACGCCGTCTTTCAGAATAAATTTTATTACGCATCATTTAATCCATCCGTGCTTGGATTTTTATTGTGTGATTCTGAGAATGTAGCAATTTATTCAGCCAAACTCAAATTTAAGTTGATGTAAATAATTGATGAATATAAACATAATTTATAAAAGGGTGACTAATTTTGCAGTAAAATTTAACAATATAGTCAAACCATCTGATTATTGATACGAGTAATTTGATTTCAATCATGCATATTCAATATATTTCAGGCTTTTATAAAAATTATTAGAAGCGTTTAGAAATTCATTTATTTTTGTATTTTTGAATCATAGATGGTCTTTCTATCGAGAGAAGGCATGGATATCGCCATGTTGTGTGGGGGATATAAAAAAACAAAGCACTGCTTTGTTTGCAGCGCAAGAATATGGTTAAACAAAAAATGGTTGAGCAATGAGTCTCATTACCTACGCAAATCTATTTAAACTCTAAATATAAAGCATGGCAATGAAAACTTTAAATCATTCAATAATATATTCATCGCATTGGTTGTATTGATCAATAGAAATTATATTTTTACTGTATACTTTTTTAAGCAGATTGACGATAAAAATAGTGTTGAAGCTGTTTGGGTAAGGCTTAAATTTCGTGATTGATATAAATAAAAAAAACAACAGTGAATTCTGCATATTCTCTGTTGTTTTTGGTCTGAGGCAGGGGGTTAAGGGTTAATCTTGATCAATTTTATGTGCAAATTCTGCGAGATCTGCTAAAGATTGCTTTGCTTCCTCAAACCATGGACTAAACATCTGAAAATTGTGCCACATGCCGGTGTAGAGTTTGTAATTAACCTGAACATTTGCTTCTTTGGCTTTTTCTTCAAAACGTTGTGCATCCGAAAGCAAAATTTCTTTGGAACCAATTTGTACAAGTGTTGGAGGAAGACCTTCAAAATCGCCAAAAATTGGGGATAGCGCTGGCAAAGAACGATCTAGATGTTTCGGAACATAAAAATCAATGCCAGATTCAAGCGCTTCTATAGACAGCAGTGCATCATGCTTTTGGTTATAACGCAAAGACTCTCCTGTGAGCGTTAAGTCTAGAAATGGAGACATCAGGATTAATGCGCTTGGGAGTTGTTGTTTATTTTCTGCTTTAATTCTTAACGCTAATGCCAGAGCTAAATTTGCACCACAAGAATCACCTGAAATGATGATGTCTTTGGGTTGAATGCCTTGATCCAAAAGTTGTTGATAAACATCATAAATGGCGTCACCCGCTTCAGGGAACTTATTCTCAGGTGCGAGAGGATAATCCAGATGTAGCACTTGCATTTGTGTTCGTGCTGCAACTTCGGAAAGAAAAGCACGATGCGTTTTAAGCGATCCTACAAAAAAAGCGCCACCATGGATATGTAGAATCATTTGAGTTGATTGTGCTTGAGGTTTGATCTCTTCTGCTCGAATCCCTGCAATCCGTAAAGGACGTATTTGTACATCTTTACGTTGCGGGAAAACGCGTGCAAGTTGTTCTATCGCAAAGCGCGCTGTAGCTGGAGGAAGATTAAAGCGACTTGGAAATTTGAAGCTGGATTTAAGAATAGATTCTGTAAGATATTGTTTCAGGGCTGAGTTCATCTTCACGTTTATTCCATATTGTTAAATTTTCGACTTTATTTTTGTTGATTTACCAACATTTGTTACAAGGGTACACTATATAGTCACATAGAAGAATTGCTTAATTGACGCAAGTTTTTGATACTATAGATTGTCAATTAGACTAGGGAAAACAAAACAATGAAAAAAATTGTACTCGCATTAGGCGTATTATCGGCAACAGTTCTTGCAAACGCTGCAGATCCACTCAATGGAACAGTTTGGAAAACAATTGATGATACGACGAAACAACCAAAGGCAATTGTAAAATTCACTGAACAAAAAAATGGAACATTGACGGCAACGATCCAAAGTGTTTTAACACCAGGTGAGGAAAACTCGTGCAGCAAATGTGAAGGGCCTTATCACAATAAATCATTGAAAGGCGTGACCATTGTTCACGGACTACAAAATGTCGGTGGTAAGAGTTATGACAATGGTACGATTCTTGATCCTAAAAATGGCAAAACCTATAAACTGAAAGGTGAACTCGCTGGGAATCAATTAAAGTTACGTGGCTATATGGGCATCTCTGCTTTAGGTCGTAACCAAACATGGGTACGTGCAAACTAAGACGGACGCTTCTATCATCTAAAAAAGCCTGATCAATCGATCAGGCTTTTTTATAGTTTAGCGTAGAACGTTTATACAGCAGTTTTTAAGGCTCTAATTTGGTCTTCATCATAACCCACCACAAATTGACCATTCTGTTCAATCACAGGACGTTTAATTAAACTGGTATGGGTTGTGAGTGCATCAATTAAATTTTGATCACTGGATAAGGCAAGCTGTTGCTCTTGTTCACTGAGTTTTTTCCATGTTGTTCCCTTTTTATTCAGCACCACATCTTTTCCTAAGCGATCGAGCCATAACTGAACCGTATCTTTGTCGATACCTTGCTTCTTATAATCATGAAACTCATAACTCAATCCAAGTGTTGTGAGCAAATCAAAAGCTTTCTTCATTGAGTTACAATTTTTGATCCCGTAAATTTTCAACATGTCTTAACCTAACTTACAATTGTGTGATTTAACTGAAAGAGTAACAAAATTGTCGATCTAGACTGTATAGAATAGATAAAATATTTTAAAACAGGGGTGTTCTGTCATAAAAAATTAATATAGTAGGATTAATCTTTTAATTAAGTTGGCATGAGATCGACTGAGATAAAAGATTTTTAAAATAACTCAAAAACAAAAAAGCAAAAATAAAAAAGAGAAAACCCGCATCTAATCATCCTGATTATGCGGGTCTCATTACAACGTCCAATGTCACATCCTTGCAAAATAAATATTCAACATATTTATTTCTTTTCGTCCTACGGCGTCCTATCCCTTTGCTGTCATCCTGACAATGTCCCTGTGCCGTGGAAGGTATAATGCGCTTATTGCAATGAAGAAAATATACGATAACACGACAAATTTTGTAGGTTTTTACCGCATATTCAGTGCACACTTGTAAACTTATTGAGTGGATTTTGAATAAAAACCACTCAAATTGGCTTAAATTTTGTAGTCAATGACCACTGGAGCATGGTCGCTATACCATTCATCTTTATACACCCAAGCATTGACGGTACGCTCTTTCCAGTCAGGTGAGCAAGCATGATAATCAATTCGCCACCCGACATTTTTTGCCCGAGCTTGTCCGCGATTGGACCACCAAGAATATAGTTCAGCTTCTTTACGTACTTCTCGGAAGGTGTCGACATAACCTAAATCATCATAAATATGATCAAGCCAAGCACGTTCATGAGGTAAGCAACCCGAAGATTTTTGATTACCCGACCAATTTTTAATGTCGATACGTTTATGCACAATATTGTAATCACCACAAACAATGATTGATCTGTCTTCATCACGCCATTGTTTTAAAATTTTTGCATATTCTTCTAAGAAATGGTCTTTACGCGCCTGAGCTTCATCACCAGATGAACCTGAAGGGAGATACAATGAGCAAATTTGTACTGGTTTATCTAAACCAAGATCAAATTCAGCTTGGATAAAGCGACCTTGACTGTCTGCAAGCTCAAAACCTAGACCATTGCTGATCGATTTAAAAGGCAAACGACTATAGATTGCAGTACCTGCATAACCTGATTTTTGCGCAGGAAATAGATGGGTAAACCAACCCTCTGGTTTAAATTTATCTGTCCATTGCTCGTGTGTAATGCGGCTTTCTTGGATACAGATTACGTCGGCATCCGACTTTTCCATCCATTCGAGTAAGCCTTTGGTGACGGATGAACGTAAGCCATTTACGTTAATTGAGACAACTCTTAAAATTTTTTGATCACTTGGATAGCTACTCTTTGGTATCATGCGCAGTCATAACCTCAATGTATGAATTTTGGAGCACCTCATGTCAACGCCAGCTCAGTTTAACCCACAAGCTTTTATCGAACTCGCATTATCACGTGGTGTGCTTAAATTTGGTGAGTTTACTTTAAAATCAGGTCGTGTGAGCCCTTATTTTTTTAATGCAGGTTTACTCAACGATGGTGAAGCATTATCGCTTTTAGCTCAAGGTTATGCAGATAAATTAACACAATGTAACAACGTCGAAGTAATTTTTGGACCAGCGTATAAGGGGATTCCTTTCGTTGCTGCGACTGCTGTAGCGCTATCTCAAGTTCACAATCAGAGTGTACCTTGGGGATTCAATCGCAAAGAAGCAAAAGATCATGGTGAAGGTGGTGTTTTGGTGGGTGCTTCAGTTGAAGGCAAAAAAGTTTGGATTATTGATGATGTGATTACCGCAGGTACTGCGATTCGTGAAGTTGTCACGATTCTTAAAAATGCAGGTGCAACAATTGCAGGTGTATTGGTTGCACTTGATCGCCAAGAAAAAGGTCAAGGTCAGTTGTCTGCGATTCAAGAAGTTCAGAAAGAGCTTGAGATCCCAGTTCATGCTTTAATTACCATGAAAGACTTGATGGATTATCTGGATGCGAAAGGCGACAAAGATGCTTTAGCGAAAATGGAAGCTTACCGTGTGAAATATGGCATATAAGCTGAAAAATTAGATAAGATAAGGAGCATCAGCTCCTTATTTTTATGGTCAATGAAGGATTAGGTACCATATTCAATGTTAATTCTTGTGATAATCGTTGTTGTGGCTGTATTAGGCATTATTTTTGCCAAACAGATCGACCAACGACGCTGGCAACGATACCAATTTGAAAGAGATATTTATTTTCGACAATATCCTTTTCAGTGGAAAGGTTTAGAACAGTTTGAGCTGGTTCTAAATATCAATGCGCAAGCGCAAAAAAAATTGATCAACCAACTGATGTTAAGACCGTCAAATGACAGCTATATCAGAAAATCATCCATACAGCGTGAACCAGAATATCCAAGACAACATTATACGATCAAAGTGATGGTACAAGATTTCACGATTGGCTATTTAGAAACAAAATACGCTGAATTATTCGGAGCGAGTCTCGATCAAACGGATTTTGAAATTGGTCGCCCAATTGAATTAAATGCTGAAATTATTGTTTTTGAAAGGGATAATGAAGTTTCCTGTCGTGTAAAACTAGATTTGCCACGTAATCCAAAAACTGCATATCAATATTTAATTGAAAATAACCAACAACAATTTAAAGAAAAAAATTAAAAATAAAAACAGAGGAAAAGAAGCATCGGGCTGTGACCACGACAGTCCTGCATCACGCTCTTTAATTTGAAACAAGATTTTTTGATTAATGCAAGGATTTCTATCTGTATGATTAAGCTCGCACATAGCCTTTCACTGCTTGTAAGGCTCTATTTCGCACAGATAAAGTGTTGGCATGAGCTAGAGAGATTATCTCTCATCATCCATATGTGAATTGAGCAAATAAATACTTTGAACAATATGTTTCTGATTTTGAAAGGTATGGGCGACACGGTGTGTCTGAAACTCTTCAATGGTGAAGTTTAATGTGTATTCTTGAATAGCGTCTAAACTCACCAAGTGCGTGATCAATTGATTGTGTTGTCTTAAAACTTGGATTTGAAGAGGAATGTTGAGATTGTTTTGGAACTGCAAATCCTTGTATCCATAGACCACAGTGGCATCACTGCCTAAAGGTGTAAAACGTTCATGTTCTTGATAAATATCTATAGAATGTGAATGCCTTTCTACAATCACTAAACCAGCTTTTAATGCACTGATATAGAGTGAAGACGAAATTTGGCAAATTCCACCCCCAAGATCTTCTGAAATGATTCCATTCACTAGATTGCGTCCTGCTTTATAGCCATTTTTTAAGGTGGGTGCTTTCACCAAATGCCAAAATGAAAAAATCTGCTGTGGCTGAATGATCACGCCATTTAAAGTTTGGATGGCAAGATCAATATTGTGGATTTTATTTGCGAAATAAGCATTCGATTTGATTTCCTGCGATGTTGAAATTTGGTATTCCGATAGCCATAAATTTTGTTGTGTCAACGCAAAATTTGCTGAGGAAAATAGATGTTCTCGGCTATACCTTCGCAACTGCTGATAACGTAATTTCCATGATTTAGGTAAATATTTTTTCATGTAGAGTTATGCTATTGGATGAGGTTAAAGAGAGGATTGTTTTTCTAAAACAACAACCAAGTAAGACGCATATTCTTTTAAAAATGAACGGCAGAATAGATTATCCAAGCTTCTGAATAGTGGACGCAAGCGTTTGGGAATACGATGAATGGGGAAGAATAAGAACCCTTGACTGGCAATCAGTTTCCACTGGGTGCCTGCAATTTTTTTTATTTCCGACAAAGTCATTTGATGTCCTGCATGCCAGTTTTCTTGTTGATGCTTGACTACTTGTCTACGCTTGGCGGAAGGGAAGTCGAAAATAAGCTGACCTTTTGATTTTAATTTTTGATATGCCTCATTTAAGAATTGGATGGTGGTTGCATGATCTTGATGCATGATCACATGAAAGCTATAGATGGCGTTTAAGCTGTGGTTAGCTATAGGTATTTCAGTTAAACGACCTTCGAGCAAGTCTTTGTTTGGATATTTTGCTTTAGCAACTTTAAGCATTTCAGGGCTAAAATCCACGCCATAATGGGCATAATCCAATAAACGACCTGTACCACATCCCAGATCCATACATTGTTCAGGTGGTGTGGTTTTAAGTATTCGATTGAGAAAATCTCGTTCCTGTTGGTCTAAATACTGCCCATAACTGTTGTTAAAACGATTGTTGTCATAGTCTTCAGCGAGTTTGTTGTAGTAGGTTTTTATTTCTAATTCAGAATGATTCGACATGGGTAGCTCTTTTTATTTGGCGAATAAATAAATTTATAAACTATTTTTGGGGAAATCACACTGTTTACAATCTATAGGCGTTGCAATTTTTTCCTGACGACCTTGTGTACTCATTACCCAAGGTCGATTTTGCCAAGGCGGAAGATGGCGCATATGTTGGCGGTGCCCACAAGAAAGCAAAGCAACATAATGATATTCTTCATCTATTTCAAACCCAAGGATAGTTTGCAACATTTTGATGGTCTTATTCACAATTATTGCCAATAGTTTAGCGAAATTTCGAAAAAGAACGGCATAATCTCCGCTATACTGCATGCAATCCAAAAATTTATCAGAGTATCAAAATGCGTGTACTTGTTGTGATGGATCCCATCGAAAGTGTAAACCTCAAAAAAGACTCAACTATGGCGATGCTGTGGGCTGCAGCACGTCGTGGACATGAATTGGGTTATGCATTGCAACAAGATTTGTATATTGATCAAGGCAAAGCATTTGGTTTGATTTCACCCCTTAAAGTTTTTGAAGACTACAATCATTATTATGAGTTGGGTGAAAAAACCAAAGAGTCTATCGCTGCTTATGATGTGGTGTTGATGCGTAAAGACCCACCTTTTGACATGAACTTTGTTTATACCACGTATATTTTAGAGCAGGCAGAACGGGAAGGTGCGTGGATCATCAACAAACCACAAAGTTTACGTGACTGCAATGAAAAACTTTTCGCAACACAATTTCCTGATTTACAAGTACCAACCTTAGTCAGCTCACAACAGCGTTTAATTCGTGAATTCTTAAAGGAACATGGTGATGTGATCGTTAAGCCTTTAGATGGTATGGGGGGAATGGGGATTTTTCGTTTATACCAAGATGGGGTAAATATTGGTTCAACCATCGAAATTTTAACTGAAAATGGTACACAACCGATTATGGCACAACGCTACATTCCTGAAATTGTAGAGGGCGATAAACGCATTTTAATGATCAATGGTGAACCGGTACCTTATTGTTTGGCGCGTATTCCACAAAATGGCGAAGTACGCGGAAATTTAGCTGCTGGCGGTTTAGGTGAAGCGCGTCCATTAACAGAAAATGATAAAGCCATTGCTGCAAAAGTTGGTCCATTTTTAAAAGCAAAAGGTCTAGTCTTTGTTGGCTTGGATGTGATTGGTAATTATGTGACTGAGATCAATGTGACCAGCCCAACCTGTATCCGCGAGATCGATACTCAATTTGGTACTTCAATCGCAGATGATCTGTTTGATGTACTGGAGGCGGGTAAATCTGCTTAAACATCATATTTAGTGGAATGACATTTTGTAGTGAGATGATCAATTTATTTTTAAATGATGCTAAAAAATAGAGTCTAGAGAGACTCTATTTTTTTTGGGTTGAACTGGATAAATCATGCAAAAATAAAAAAAATAACATTGAATTCTACTTTTTTTAGCAGATTAATGACAAAAGTAGTTTAAACTTTCAAAACAGTAGAAAAAAACAATGAAAGGCTTGGTGAAAAAAAGTAAATAAACTTTTCCCCATAGCGGATTGTGATTACAATTGGTTGTTTAAAATATTCGTTAAACATTTATTTTTGCATTGAAGAATTAGACCGTGACCAAACCTCAGCAAAGCACACCGAAACACGTCATGATGATGGCGGCGGGTACAGGCGGACATGTATTTCCTGCACTGGCAGTTGCAAAAGAATTGCAGCAACAAGGCAGCCAAGTGTCTTGGTTGGCAACACCAACAGGTATGGAAAACCGACTTTTAAAACAACACGATATTCCAATTTATCAAATTGATATTCAAGGTGTACGCGGCAACGGAATTGTACGTAAACTGGCTGCGCCCTTTAAAATTTTAAAAGCAACCTTAAGCGCGATGCGCTATATGAAACAGCTCAAAGTTGATGCTGTTGCCGGTTTCGGTGGTTATGTGGCAGGTCCAGGCGGTTTAGCTGCACGCTTATTGGGGATTCCAATTCTGATTCACGAACAAAATGCTGTTGCAGGGTTTACCAATACCCAATTATCACGAATTGCTACGACGGTATGTGAAGCTTTCCCAAATACATTCCCCCAGAGTGCGAAGATTGTGACGACTGGAAATCCTGTACGTGCAGAGATTACGGGGATTTACAATCCATCTTTTCGTTATAAAGAACGAGAAAATGCGCATGAACCATTACATATTTTAATTGTCGGTGGCTCTTTGGGAGCGCAGGCATTGAATGAATGTGTGCCTGAAGCTTTGAAACAGCTCAATGTACCATTAAACATATTTCATCAATGTGGTCAAAATAAACAAGATACTACCCAAGCGTTATATGCCAATGCCCCCGATAATATGCAGGTTGAGGTTCAACAATTTATCGAGGATATGGCACAGGCTTACAGCAATGCAGATTTAATTATCTGCCGTGCAGGAGCGCTAACAGTGACTGAGGTAGCAACAGCAGGTGTGGCAGCGATATTTGTTCCATTGCCAAGTGCCGTGGACGATCACCAAACTGCCAATGCCAAATTTTTGGAAAAAACGGGTGCTGCGAAAATTTGTCCGCAAAGTACCATGACACCAGATTCCCTAAAAGATTTACTCACGCCGTTGATGAACCGTCAGTTATTGATGGAAATGGCAGTTAAAGCCCGTCAACAAGCTCAACCAGATGCGACACAACGTGTGGTTGGTTTAATTCAAGATTTGTAAGTTAGAGTTGATTATGTCTCCAACAAGCCCAGCTGATAAAGCAAAGAACCTGATTAAAATTCCAGAAATGCGCCGTATTAAGCATATCCATTTTGTGGGTATTGGGGGTGCAGGTATGTGTGGTATTGCAGAAGTATTAAAAAACCAAGGTTATAAAGTTTCTGGTTCTGACATTAAAGCATCCAAAACGACAGTACAGCTTGAAGAGAATGGTATTAAAGTTTTTATTGGGCATGCAGAAGACAATATCAAAGGTGCAAATGTACTGGTGGTATCCACAGCAATTGATCCTGAAAACCTAGAAGTCAAAGCAGCAATTGAAAATCGCATCCCTGTGGTGCGTCGTGCTGAAATGCTGGGTGAGTTAATGCGCTATCGTCATGGTATTGCTGTTGCTGGTACACATGGTAAAACTACAACGACAAGTTTGGTCACTTGTATGTTGGCAGAAGAAAACATGGACCCAACCTATGTGATTGGTGGTTTGTTAAATCGCACAGGTGTGAATGCTGCATTGGGAGCAAGTCGTTTTATCGTTGCTGAAGCCGATGAATCAGATGCTTCGTTCCTTCATTTAGAACCAATGGCTGCGATTGTCACCAATATCGATGCAGACCATATGGACACTTATGGCGGTAGTTTTGATGTATTGAAAGATACTTTCGTGAAATTCTTACAAAAAATGCCGTTCTATGGTTTGGCTGTGGTGTGTGGCGATGATGCTAATATTCGTGAAATCATGCCACGGATTGGTCGCCCTGTGGTGACCTATGGTTTCAATGAAGATAATGATATCCGTGCGATTGACATTGACCAAACGGGTATGCAGTCAAGCTTTACCGTGTTGCGTAAAGGACGTGAACCTTTACGACTAACAATTAACCTTCCTGGTTTACACAATATTCTCAATGCATTGGCTGCGATTGGTATTGCCACTGATGAAGGTGTATCAGATGCGGCGATTGCACGCGCATTAGAAAGCTTCAGTGGGGTAGGTCGCCGTTTTCAAGTTCAAGGCGAATATCCACTTGATGAAGGCACCGTGAAACTGGTAGATGATTATGGTCATCATCCAAAAGAAGTAGAGGCAACGATTAAAGCCGCTCGAGCGAGTCATCCAGATCGTCGTTTAGTCATGATGTTCCAACCGCATCGTTTTAGTCGTACCCGTGATTGTTTTGATGATTTTGTCGATGTGTTGTCACAAGTCGACCAATTGTTATTATTAGAAGTATATCCTGCAGGTGAGAAGCCAATTGTTGGGGCAGATAGTCGCTCTTTGGCACGTAGTATTCGTTTGCGTGGTGAAGTTGAACCGATTTTAATTGACCCTGTAGAAGGTAATTTGCAGAACGTGATACAAAAAGTGTTACAAGCGAATGACTTGTTATTAACACAAGGTGCAGGTAACGTGGGAGCAATTTCTGTAGAATTGGCTCAAAACCAACTGTATTTAAAATAATTGATTTGGCTTTGTTTAAATTTGGATTTGAATAAAGCCTTAAAAATTGAAATTGACTAACTTATAAGTTTAAGGATTTAAACGTGTCAAATGCTTCTAAATTCGGCAAAGTAGCGGTGTTGCTTGGTGGTAAATCTGCTGAGCGTGAGGTGTCATTAGATAGTGGTAAAGCTGTTTTAGAAGCATTATTACGTTCAGGTGTGAATGCAGAGGCTTTCGACCCGCAAGAGCGTAGTGTGACGGAACTTGTGGACTATGATCGTGCATTTATTGTATTACATGGTCGCGGTGGTGAAGATGGTCAAATCCAAGGTGCCTTGGAGTGGATGAACGTACCTTATACAGGGACAGGCGTACAAGGTTCTGCGATTGGTATGGATAAAGTCAAGACTAAACAGATCTGGCAAGGTTCAGACTTGCCGACCGCACCTTATCGTATTATTTCAAAGGATTCTGATCTCAATGAGGTGATTGAGAGTCTTGGCTTACCTTTGATCATTAAGCCCGTTCACGAAGGTTCAAGCGTGGGAATGAGTAAGGTTGAAAAAGCAGAAGACCTTATTGCCGCAATTGAAAAAGCCACTGTACATGACGCAGTCGTGATGGCTGAAAAATGGATTACAGGGCGTGAATATACCATTTCATTTCTAAATGGTTTGCCATTACCAGTGATTCGTTTACAACCTCCAGCAGATGTAGCATTCTATGATTACGAAGCAAAATACAATCGTAATGACGTGGAATATGGTATTCCATGTGGTTTAAGCGAAGCTGAAGAAAAGAATCTTCAAGCGCTCTGTTTGCGTGCTTTCCAAGCTGTAGGTGCTAGCGGATGGGGGCGTATTGATGCGATGTTGGATGAGCAGGGTAATTTTTGGTTATTAGAGGTGAATACTGTTCCGGGGATGACCAGCCACTCTCTTGTACCTAAAGCTGCAAAAGCAGTTGGTTATAGTTTTGATGAATTGTGTGTTGCGATCTTAGCGCAAACACTCACGGAACAAGCTCACTAATTTATGGCTCAACTTCCTGCTTCGATGCGTCGCAAACGTGCGGCGATTACATCAATACACGATAAGCCACCGACACGTCAGGATAAGCTTCTGAACGTGGGTAGCTGGTTGCTTATGGTTGTTGCTATAGCTGTATTATTTGCAGGAATCTATGGTCTTTATAAAGTGATCACCGATGCGCGAGTTGCAACACTTGAAGTGGTGGGGACGAGTTCATCGGTCGAATCGCAAGCGATTACACAACACCTAAAACCTGTTGTGAAAGATAATTATTTCACCTCGGATTTGGAGCAAATTCGAGATAAAGCACTGGAAGTATCATGGGTAGACCGTGTTGTGGTATCACGCGCATGGCCAAATGGTATTCGAGTGCGCGTTATGCCGCGTCATGCAATCGCACGTTGGGGAACAGGGCGATTACTCAGTGATGCTGGAGATGTCTACAGTGAAGCAGTGGTGACCAATCATTCCAATTTGCCATTGCTTCATGGACCACTCAGCCAATCCAAAGTCATGATGCGTCGCTATAATGAAATTAACCAATTATTTCACCCAGTCAATTTACGTTTAAAAGAGCTTTATCTCACTGAACGGATGACTTGGTTTATGCAGTTTGATTCAGGTCTACGTGTGATTGTCGACCAAGATCAAACGATGAGTAAGCTACAACGTCTCAGTCACTTGGCACAAACAGACTTAAAACCCGTGTGGTCGAATATTTCTGCAATTGATTTGCGTTACCGAAATGGTCTGGCAATTCAGTGGAAAAATTCAGTTTCACCCAAAATTACCAACGGTCAGTTTGTTGTAACCAGTAATGACATAGGCGTTGCAGGTGGGATGGTTGCACAGCCATAATATGTGGCTTGAAAAAGAGGCGTAGAGCCAAACATAAACAATGAAGATAATGGTAGCAAAGCGATGAATGAAGCTGTTCCCTCAGTTGTTGCAATTGACATTGGGACACATAAAGTTTCAGTACTGATTGGTAAAGTACATGCCCCTGATAATATTCAGGTTATTGGCATGGCAAGCGCACGTAATAAAGGAATGAATAAAGGCAAAATTGTGAGCCTTGATAAAGTCACAAATGCAATTAAACAAGCCGTTCAAGAAGCTGAAGATATGGCTGAATGTCGTATACATTCAGCATGGGTGTCGATTCCAAGTACTGAATTACAAAGCCATTATGCAATTGGACGTACCCCGATTTCAAACGCAGAACGTACGATTACCACAACTGAGGTGGTACGTGCTCTAGAGTTGGCAAAAGCCAGTCATATGGCAGCTGATCACTATTTGGCGAGTGCTGTACCTTTAGGATTTGAGTTGGATGACTCAACTGAATGGGTACAAAATCCGATTAACTTATCTGCCAATAGTATGACTGCACATTATCAATTGATGATGATGCCGATCAGTACCATGCAGAACTTAGATCGCGCTATGAAAGGTGCCAATATTTCTGTTGAGAAAATGGTGGTTTCGTGTTTGGCAACTGCTGAAGGCAGTTTGCTGAAAGATGAAAAAGAATATGGTGTTTGCCTACTCGATATTGGAGCAGGTACCACCAATATTGCTGTTTATATAGAAGGTCATTTGGCTCTAGCCAGCACCATTCAATGTGGTGGTGAAAATGTTACACGTGATATTGCGACAGTGTTGCAGACCACCACTGAAGAAGCTGAACGGATTAAGTTGCTTCATGGCTGTGTCGATATCCATCAAGTCAAACCTGATCACATGATCCAGTTTGAGGCAATTGATGGTCCGCAAACCATCAGTCGCATAGAACTTGCTGAAATCATTATTGCACGTTATGAAGATATTTTAACTAAAGTGCGCTACGAACTAGAGCAGCGTGGTGCCTTGCAAAGCTTGTATCATGGTGTTGTACTGACAGGTGATGTTTGTCAAATTGAAGGCATGGTGACTTTGGCGCGTCGTATGTTGGGCGTTTCTGCACATCTAGGCAATCCACCTTTACAGGTGGTCACTGACGATCAGAACTTACCTTCATTACGTCGTTCAATGTATGCTACAGCGGCAGGCTTACTTTTATTTAGTCAAAGTGACATGCAAGAGGCGATTGAGGAGCCTGAAGTTCAAGGGGGAAGACCATTCTTTGACCGAATTGTGAATGGTTGGAATGCCTTGAATAACAAATTAAAAGGTATTTTTTAGGTGTATTTTTTTTGGGAATATTGTTAGGAAGTTGTAAGTGTTCTATCCAATACTTGACAAGCTCTGTAATGAACAGCATCCTAAAAACAATTTTTATTATTGAAGATCAAGGCAGTATACGGGCTTAAGTGACTGCCACATTATATTAGGAAATCTAAAGGTCATGGCCTCATTTGAATTTTTAGACGATGGACAAACCGATAACAACGGTCAAGCCCGTTTTACTGTGTTTGGTGTTGGCGGCGGCGGTGGTAATGCTGTACAACACATGGTGCAATCTGACATTAAAGGGGTGAAATTTGTCTGTGCAAATACAGATAAACAAGCCCTGGATCGTATGAATGCACCTTTTAAAATGCAACTTGGTGAGCAAAGTACGCGAGGTCTAGGTGCAGGTGCGAATCCAGATGTAGGTCAAATTGCTGCTGAAGAAAGCCGCGAGCAAATTCGTCAGCACCTTGAAGGTGCAGATATGGTGTTTGTCACTGCCGGTATGGGTGGTGGTACGGGCACAGGCGCTGCACCAGTTGTTGCTGAAATTGCTCAGGAAATGGGAATTTTAACTGTAGGTGTTGTGACTACGCCATTCAATTTTGAAGGTCGTCGCCGTCAGCGTTCAGCTGAAAAAGGCATCGAAGCATTAGAGCAGCATGTTGATTCTTTAATTATTATTCCGAACCAACGTCTTCTCAGCGTATATGGTGACATCTCGATGCAAGATGCTTACCGTAAAGCTGATGATGTATTGTTGAATGCGGTTCGTAGTATTTTTGATTTAGTGGTACGTCCAGGTCATATTAACCTTGACTTTGCTGACTTAAAAACTGCAATGAGTACCCGCGGTTATGCCATGATGGGTGAAGGCAAAAGCAGTGGTCCAGATCGTGCTGAAGAAGCTGCACGTTTGGCGATTCGTAGCCCATTGCTTGATAACGTCAACATCATGAACGCTAAAGGTGTGTTGATTAATATCACTGGCGGTGCAGATGTAACATTACGTGAAACAGAAGTGATCACGGATGTTGTCAACCAGATCGTTGACCTTGAAGAAGGTGAAGTGTTCTTTGGTACTGTGTTTGATCCCGATGCGCGTGATGAAATTCGTGTGACAGTGATAGCTACAGGTTTGACGCGTAACGCAAGTGACGCGACTGAAGCGAAACGTAGAACACATGTAAATAGTGCTGCTCAAGCTCATTTACAACAAGCACAACATCATGCTGTAGATGAAGATGATATTCCTGCGATCAATAAACAGCGTCAGGAAGAGGGTGCACCTGTGACGGCACCGAGTTCAAATGGTCGTTCTACGCCAATGAGTATTCAAGATTATTTGAAAAATCAACAGCGTAAGTAATTGATAAATATTAATAATATTTAATATTGTCGAAAAAGGTAGTGAGATTCATTACCTTTTTTGTTTTTTATCAATGGCTAAATGTGCTAACGTATAGCGGATTTGAGAACGAAGACCGAATTAGCATGTTGAAACAACGTACCCTGAAGCGAGTCGTTAAAGCGAGTGGCATCGGACTACATAGTGGACAAAAAGTCATGATTAACTTTTTGCCTCATGTGGCGGATGGGGGTATTGTATTTCGACGCATCGATTTAAATCCACCTGTCGATATCCCTGCGGATGCCATGCTGATCCAAGAAGCATTTATGTGTTCAAACTTGGTCAGTAAAGAAACTAAGGTGGGCACGATTGAGCATGTCACCAGTGCGATTGCGGGATTGGGGATTGATAACCTGATTATCGAAGTCTCAGCGTCTGAAATTCCGATTATGGATGGAAGTGCAGGTCCATTTATTTACTTACTCATGCAAGGTGAGTTGGTTGAACAAGATGCACCAAAGAAATTTATCCGAATTTTAAAACCTGTTGAAGCACTGATAGACGATAAGCGTGCAATTTTTTCTCCTCATGATGGGTTCCAAATCAACTTTACCATCGACTTTGATCATCCAGCCTTTGCTAAAGAATATCAATCCGCAACCATTGATTTTTCAACTGAAACATTTGTATATGAAGTTAGTGGTGCGCGTACCTTTGGCTTTATGAAGGATTTAGATTATTTAAAAGCCAACAATCTAGCATTGGGGGCAAGTTTGGATAATGCTGTGGGTTTAGATGATACTGGCGTCGTCAATGAAGAAGGTTTACGTTTTGCTGACGAGTTCGTGCGTCATAAAATTTTAGATGCCGTTGGTGATTTATATTTGCTTGGACATCAAATTATTGCCAAATTTGATGGTTACAAATCGGGTCATGCACTAAATAATCAACTTTTACGCAATGTGAAAAGTGATCCAAGCAGCTATGAAATTGTAACATTTGATGACGAGAAATTGTGTCCAATTCATTTCGTCAATGTGACATAAGTCATTGTGTTCTCTAGATTGTGTTATATTGTAACATTAATAAGTGTGAATTGAGTCATATTTTAAACAGTTTCAAATCTTAATTTTATCTATTCTGTTTACTTTTTATTGCTTGCCAAACGTAGTAGAGCTTGGCTAAGCTTAGGGTCGTTCACAAAACTAGCGGCATTTTGTAACATTTCGGATGTTGCGGGTTGCATCGAGCTTACCGTTTTATGGGGTTGTAAGGACGTTTCAGTATTGGTATTTTCAATATGTAATCGGACTTGTAGTTTTTGTAAATCACGTAGTTCATTGATTTGTGATAATTGAGAAATATACTGCTTTTGAAGATAACCGAGTTGACTAATCATGGCTTGATTTTCACCGGTAATCGTCAAAATACCGTATTGATAACAGACAACTCGCCAATTCTCAGGTTGAGGAAGTAGCGGTTGAATTAATTTAGTAAGTTTTTGCCATTCAGCAACTTGCTTTGTAAGAAACGATAAGTTTCCTGTTTTTAAGTGTTGTCTTGTTGGTTGGAAGACGTTTTTGGGTTCAGACATACATTGTTCCTACATATTTATGTCCTATCTTAAGCGCTCGTTTCACCAGATATCAAGGATGAGATCACACAAGAAACTTGACTAAGAACAGTTAAAGAGGTTTTTATGCACACGCGACGTATTTTATTAGCTTTTACACTAGCTGCTTCAGCTGCTACTGCGACATTTGCAGACTTGATTCAAACTCCAGATCGTTTAGAAAAATTATCCAAGACACTTTCTCAAGGTTCTTACAATCCAGATGATTTAGACCTTCCTGCTTCAGCAAAGATGAATGTCACGCTACGCAGTTCAGATGCTCCAATCGAGTTAAACAACGCAAGCATTGCTAAAAAATACGGTTCTAGCTCAAATTCCACTTCTCGTTATTCAGCAAGTTCTCCATATTCATGGTTAGTCACGCATCCTCTTCCAGACATGAAGCGTGTGAGTTCTGATTTCGGTGGTCGTACCATGGGTGGTCGCGCTGAACATCATTCAGGTTTAGACCTTTCTGCACCAAGTGGTACACCAATCTATGCTACAGGTCCTGGTATTGTAACCAAATCAGGTTGGGGTACAGGCTATGGTCAATATGTTGAAATCAACCATGGCAATGGCTATATCACACGTTATGCACATGCCTCACGTCTGATTGCGCGTGTAGGTGATCAAGTCAAAGCAGGTGAGCATATTGCCAATGTAGGCTGTACAGGTCGTTGCACAGGTCCACATTTACATTATGAAGTTGTAAAAGATGGTCAACGCAAGAACCCTTCTTCTTACTTAGCGATGTTGCCATAAAACAATCACGTAATTCATTGAGTGTCTTTGTTGGATATTGAGGATGATATTCAGTGTCGCGTTGAATTAAATCCTGTATTCAGACTAGCATTAAATTGAATTTATATTGTATAAAAAACCGCCATTATTGGCGGTTTTTTGTTATTTTAAGTGTCATTTAGTCAACAACTATTTAGTTCCTAAATAATACCTACAATCTGCATTCGTCTGTAACGATAACTTAACAGGGCTAAAACATGATACATATAATATATAGAAAATTATTCAAGGAGTAAGTGGAAAATGGCGTATTACGGTGATAGCGACGCTCAGGAAACACAAGAATGGCAAGATGCCTTTGATTCAGTGCTCCAGCATATGGGGACTGAACGTGCTGCGTTTTTATTAGAAAAATTATATCAGCAAGCCATTTCAAAGCATGTTCCCATTCAGCGTCTAAATACTCCTTACTTAAATACCATTCCTGTAGAAGAGTCTCCAGCAATGCCGGGCGACCAAGATATGGAACGCCGCATTCGTGCATTGATCCGTTGGAACGCCTTGGCAATGGTATTGCGTGCCAATAAAACAGGTGATGACTTAGGTGGTCACTTGGCAAGTTTCGCTTCATCTGCAACTTTATATGATGTTGGTTTTAACCATTTTTTCCGCGCCAATAGTGATAGCTTTGGCGGCGATATGATTTATTACCAAGGGCACTGTGCGCCTGGGATTTATGCGCGTTCATTCTTGGAAGGTCGCTTAACTGAAGATCAATTGAGTAACTTCCGTCGTGAAGTGGGTGGTCAAGGTCTTTCAAGCTATCCGCATCCTTATTTAATGCCTGATTATTGGCAGTTCCCAACGGTTTCGATGGGTCTTGGTCCAATCATGTCGATCTATCAAGCACACATTCAAAAATATTTAATGAATCGTGGTTTGATCAAGGAAGAAAACCGTAAGGTTTGGGCTTATCTTGGCGATGGTGAAATGGATGAGCCAGAAAGCTTGGGTGCGATTTCGCTGGCAGGTCGTGAAAAACTCGATAATTTAATCTGGGTGGTTAACTGTAACTTACAACGCTTAGATGGTCCTGTTCGTGGTAATGGTAAAATTATTCAAGAGCTTGAATCGTTATTCCGTGGCGCTGGCTGGCGTGTGATTAAAGTGGTTTGGGGACGTCATTGGGACCCTCTACTTGATAAAGATACTTCTGGTGCTTTAAAAGCATTAATGGATGAAACTTTAGATGGCGAATATCAACGTTACCAAGTAAAAGGCGGTGCGTATACTCGCGAAAAATTCTTTGGCAGATATCCTGAAGCTGCGGAATTAGTGAAAGGCTTGAGCGATGAAGATATTGATAATCTAAATCGTGGTGGTCATGACCCATATAAAGTTTATGCGGCTTATGCAGCAGCAATGACCAGTAACGGTCAACCTACAGTGATCTTGGCGAAAACTGTAAAAGGTTATGGTTTGTCTGATGAAATCGAAGCAGTCAACAAAACGCATCAAATCAAGAAAATGCAACTTGATTCATTAAAATATGTGCGTGATCGCTTCAATTTACCATTCAATGACGAACAGCTTGAAGAATTACCATTCTATCGTCCTGGTGAAAACTCGCCTGAATTGAAATATATGAAAGCTCGTCGTGAAGCTTTAGGTGGTTATCTACCTGCACGTCGTAAAGAAAGCGAAGCTTTGGCGATTCCTGAACTTTCAGTATTTGATGGTGTATTGAAAGGCAGTGGTGGTAAAGAACAATCTACGACGATGGTGATGGTGCGCTTGATTGCAGCATTGTTAAAAGAAAAAGCCATTAAAGACCGTGTTGTTCCAATTGTACCTGATGAAGCTCGTACTTTCGGTTTAGAAGGGATGTTCCGTCAGTTGGGTATCTACGCTGCACACGGACAAAACTATACGCCTGAAGACCAAGAACAGCTCATGAACTATCGTGAAGCAAAAGATGGTCACATGTTACAAGAAGGGATCAATGAAGCAGGTGCGATGAGTGCTTGGTCAGCATTGGGTACCAGTTATTCCACCAATAACTTGCCAATGATTCCAATGTATATGTACTACTCTATGTTTGGTTTCCAACGTATTGGTGATATTGCATGGGCTGCAGGTGACTCTCAAGCACAAGGTTTCTTGTGTGGTGCAACAGCAGGTCGTACAACTTTGAATGGTGAAGGCTTACAACACCAAGATGGTCATTCACATATCTTGGCAGCAACTATTCCAAACTGCGTGGCTTATGATCCTTGCTTTGGTTATGAGTTGGCTGTGATTGTGCATGATGGTTTACAACGCATGTATGTCAATCAAGAACGTGTGTTCTATTACTTGACACTCATGAATGAAAACTATGATCAACCTGCATTGCCTGAAGGTGCTGAAGAAGGCATCAAGCGTGGTATGTATTTATTCAACCAAGATGAAAAAGCCACAGTTCAGTTGTTGGGCTCAGGTGTAATTTTACGTGAAGTTATCAAAGCGGCACAAATTTTACGTGATGAATACCAAATTCATTCTAATGTGTGGAGCGTAACAAGCTTCAATGAGTTAGCACGTGATGGTATGGCTGTTGAAGAATACAATCGCTTGCACCCACTTGAAGATGGTAAAGAATCTTGGGTGTCTCAGCAGTTACGTGATACCGATGGTATTGTCGTTTCAGCAACAGATCATATGCGCGCATATAGCGAACAGATCCGAGCTTACCTTCCAGATAGCCGTCCATATGTAACTTTAGGTACAGATGGTTATGGTCGTTCAGATACACGTGGCAACTTGCGTAGCTATTTCGGTGTAGATGCTGCTCATATCGTGGTTGCAACATTGAAAAAACTTGCCGATGAAGGTGAAGTGGACGCACGTTTAGTGAAAGATGCGATTTCTTCGTTTGAACTTGATGTTGACCGTCCAGTTGCATGGTTACCTCAAGCACATCCATCTGTGCAAGAAGTTGCAGCTTATACTGAATCTACTGAGGAGAAATAATGATGCAAATTACAACTCCTGATATTGGTGTAGATAAGGCGACTGTTGCCGAAATCCTCGTCAAGGTCGGCGATACCATTGCTGTAGATGACAGTATCGTTTTGCTGGAATCTGATAAAGCCTCTGTTGAAGTGCCTAGCACTTCAGCAGGTGTAGTAAAACGTATTGCGGTTGCTGAAGGTGATGAAGTTTCAGAAGGTGCAGTATTGATTGAAGTTGAATCTGCTGATGCAACTGTGACAGAAGCCGCTGAAGCACCTGCTCAAGAGCCAGCAAAAGCAGAAGCTGTTGTAGAAGTTAAAACTGAGTCTGCGGCGCCTGTGGCAAATTCAGCATCTACAAATACGACATCACAAACAGTTGAAGTGAAAGTTCCAGATATTGGTGTGGAAAAAGCTTTAGTAGGCGAAGTGTTAGTAAAAGTTGGTGATGAAATTGCTGTGGACGATAGCATTGTTGTTGTCGAATCAGATAAAGCAACAGTTGAAGTTCCAAGTACAGTCCCAGGTACAGTTGAAAGTGTTGTGGTGAAAGAAGGTGACAGTGTTAAAGAGGGTGTAGTACTCATTACAGTGAAAACTATAGGTGGGGCAGCAGCATCAACAGCATCGTCCGTTGAGACAGCGCCACAGCAACCAACGCCAGTACCTCAAGCTGCTGCACAAGAACAGTCCGCTGTGACTCAATCAGGTAAAGTTGAGGTCACTGTGCCAGATTTGGGCGTGGACAAAGCGACTATTTCTGAAATCTTGGTCAATGTGGGTGACCGTGTTGAAAAAGATCAAAGTCTTTGTGTTGCGGAATCTGATAAAGCATCTGTAGAAGTGCCAAGCACAGTTGCAGGTGTGGTCAGCGCTATTCATGTGGAATTGAATCAGTCTGTGGCTCAAGGTACCGCTTTGGTGACCATTGAAGCTGAAGGTCAAGCAGCATCAGCTTCTCAAGCGAAGCCTGCGACTCAATCATCGCAAGAAACAGCACCAGTCGCAGCTCAAGCATCGACTACTGCATCTGCAAAAGTTGAGACGATTACTGCTGTAGACTCGGGTGAGAAATTATCAAAAGCACAGCAAGCTGAAAATGCCAAAGTCTATGCGGGTCCAGCTGTGCGTAAACTTGCACGTGAATTGGGCGTTATACTTTCTCAAGTTCAAGCTTCTGGTCCACATGCACGTGTGATGAAAGACGATGTTTTTGCTTTTGTTAAAGCGAAACTGACTGCACCACAAGCAGCGCCACAAACTACAGTTGCTCAGGTTGCTTCAGGTTTACCGGCTTTACCAGACTTCAGCGCATTTGGTGGTAGTGAAATTGCGCCAATGACACGTTTACAGCAAGTGTCTGTACCGCAGTTGTCATTGAACAATTTTATTCCGCAAGTGACACAATTTGATTTGGCGGATATTACTGAGCTTGAAGCTTGGCGTGGTGAACTCAAAGGTAAGTTTAAGCAAGACGGTATAAGCTTAACCATTCTTGCTTTTATTGCGAAAGCTGTAGCGTTCTTGTTGAAAGAAGAACCTTATTTTGCAGGTCATCTTGCTGACGATCAAAAGTCAGTGGTGTTACGTAAGGAAATTCATATGGGTATCGCAGTGGCGACACCAGATGGATTAACCGTTCCTGTATTACGCAATCCTGACCAAAAATCAATTAAGCAAATTGCGATTGAATTGGGTGAGTTAAGTAAAAAAGCACGTGATAAGAAACTTTCTCCGAAAGATCTGCAAGGTGCCAACTTTACAATTACCAGCTTAGGTTCAATTGGTGGTACAGCGTTTACACCTTTGGTCAACTGGCCACAAGTTGCAATCTTGGGAATTTCACCTGCCACCATGCAGCCAGTTTGGAATGGTTCAGGTTTTGATCCGAAATTGATGTTGCCACTGTCATTGTCTTATGACCATCGTGTGATTAATGGTGCGGATGCGGCTCGATTTACCAATAAATTGACCAAGTTGTTATCTGACATTCGTAACATCTTGCTTTAAGTTTTAAAGATGAGGAAACCTCGCTTTATGCGGGGTTTTTTTATATTTAAGCCGATCAAATCTTTTGCTTTGATTGGTGTTTAAGATATTGAATAGTAAAAATTGAAAATAAACTGAAAAGCATTGTAGAATAGTTGTACTTCATTGGGGAGTAGCCGCTGTTTGTTATCAATACGATAATAAATGGGTGATGATCAACATAATTACTCAACAGAGTATGGTCATCATAGCAAAGAACCAATTTAGCTGAAGGCATGTACTCAGCTATCTTTTGTTGGCAAGACCTTTGATTTATCACTCCGCGTTGGATAGGTGACTATTCATATTGGCTAGCAGGAGGGGTAAGTCATCGGTAAATATTGCTAGCCAGAGACTTTGACATGTTAAATGCCTTCCTCATCTCTTTGGTGGTTGTTGCTTTATCCGAAATGGGCGATAAAACGCAACTACTCGCATTACTTCTTGCTGCACGTTTCCGTAAACCTATTCCGATTTTATTCGCGATTCTGATTGCGACATTGGTCAATCATGGCGTGTCAGCTGTGCTGGGGCAATGGATTACCACGGTACTCAGTCCAACTGTTCTGTTATGGATTGTTTCACTGGGCTTTATCGCCATGGCGGGTTGGATGCTGATTCCAGACGAACTGGATGATGAATCTGAAAGCATCAATAAATGGCAGAAATATGGGGTCTTTGGTGCAACATTTGTGTTGTTCTTCCTGGCTGAAATCGGTGATAAAACTCAAATTGCGACCGTAGCACTTGCTGCACGTTTTGACAGTATCGGATGGGTCACTCTAGGGACTACACTGGGCATTATGTTGGTCAATGCACCTGCTGTATTTATTGGTAATAAGTTGGCAGATAAATTACCAATTTCTTTAATTCATAAAATTGGTGCAGCGATATTCTTTATCATCGGTGTTGCCGCATTGGTACAACATTACTTTTTTTAAGGCTGTTTTGTCGATGCGGCTTTAAGCTGTGATTGGATCAGCACCTTTTCAAGATAAAAAACTCAACCTAGTGTTGGGTTTTTTATTATTTTGAGAATAATCACACAAATAATCATAAAACTTAGGTTGTATATTTATTGTAACTTTGAAGAAAACCTTATATGTTGTATGGGATAAATAAAGATTTATTTTAAAAAAGGTTTTGGGGTTCTGGGTATGGCTTTAGATCGCACCACATCGCAAGTTTTGTTTGATAATGGCACACATAAATGTATTAGTTTTACCAGTTTGGTGAAAGGCGAAGGTGTACAAGCCAATCAATTTTTGATTCTCAATAATGAACGTGCAGCAGTTTTGGATCCAGGTGGTGATTTAACTTATGTACCTTTAACTATGGAATTAAATAAATACACACGTTTGCAAAACCTAGACTATGTGATGGCATCTCATCAAGACCCTGACATTATTACCTCAATGCCACGTTGGTTAGTGTATACCGATGCTAAAGTGGTCGCTTCTAAGTTGTGGGCGCGCTTTTTACCTCACTTAAATTCCGCTTTTATGAGTGACCGTATGAAAGGCGGTTGGCTAGAGCGTTTGATTGAGTTACCTGATCAAGGGGGTTCGATTCCTTTGGGTGAAACTCGAATTATTGTCGTTCCTGCACATTTCTTACATTCAGTAGGGAATTTTCAGTTTTACGACCCCATCTCTAAAATTTTATTTTCTGGGGATATGGGGGCATCTATTGTTGATGATGCATCTACACCGATAGATGATTTTAATAGTCATATTCCAAGTATGCGTGGTTTTCATCAACGGTATATGTGTACCAACAGAATCATTCGCTTATGGGTGAAAATGGTGCGTCAGATGGATATTGAGATGATCGTACCTCAGCATGGCAAACCTTTTATTGGAAAGGAAATGATCAATCAATTTTTAGATTGGATTGAAAATTTACAGTGTGGTGTTGATTTGATGGATGAGACCGTGTTTACCTGTCCTCAATAAAAAAACTCAAAAAATCTATTGTGTTTGGATACGACTTTTTTTAGGATTTTCTTGCCAAAATCTTAAACTGATAACGAGAATCTTAAAAAAATGTTGTCACAAATCTCAGCACAGGATGCGTGCTTAAACTGTGGGGCGTGTTGCGCCTTTTTCCGAGTCTCATTTTATTGGGCGGAGGGAGAAGCAATGCCTTCAGATTATGTAGAACCGTTAACTGCAGTATATTCATGTATGCAAGGGACCAATCAAAAACAACCCCGTTGTATTGCATTGGATGGTGTTGTTGGACAGCAGGTCAGTTGTACCATGTATGAACAACGCAGTTCATCTTGTAAAGAGGTGCAGGCTGGGGATGCACAATGTGCCAAAGCAAGGCAGGCACATAATTTAATTCCCTTGATTGATATTGATGTCATGACACCCAGTAATGATGAAGATTTTGATCAGGTGTGCTAATGCTGCAATGGAGAAGTTTAGGATATGAGAAGATTTTTTTACAAGAGATACAAGCTCTAATCATATATTGAGTCGTTTTTTGACAGTAGCCTAGTGTTGTTTAAAAAGCAGAGACTGTCAGCTGACAGTTTACTGTGGTGTTAAATCCACTATAATTTTATATTCAAAGCCCATTTTTATTTCAATAAGATACTGAAAAATAAAGGGTGATTGAGAATAAGATAAATCCGCACAATAAAAAATGAAAATTGAACGGAAATTTGTATATAATAGCTCACGGAAATTACCAGCGAGACTGTTATGTTGACCATCGTTCAAGAAGCGTTAACCTTCGATGATGTCTTATTACTCCCTGCCTATTCTACTATCCTCCCAAAAGATGTCTCTCTAAAGACACGCCTCACACGCGGCATTCAACTGAACATACCTATGGTTTCAGCAGCAATGGATACAGTGACTGAGTCACGTATGGCAATTGCAATGGCGCAAAATGGTGGTATCGGTATTTTACATAAAAACATGGATATTTCTGCGCAAGCTGCAGAAGTTCGCCGTGTGAAAAAATTTGAAGCAGGCATGGTGAAAGATCCTATCACCGTGACTCCTGAAACGACGATTCGTGACTTGATTGCGATTACTCAAGCCAACAATATCAGTGGTGTACCTGTTGTTAAAGACGGCAAGGTTGTTGGAATTGTGACAGGACGAGATACTCGTTTTGTGACCAATTTAGAGCAACCTGTAAGTAACATCATGACCGGGCAAGATCGTCTTGTGACTGTTCGTGAAAATGAGTCTAAAGAAAATATTCAAGCATTGTTACAACAACATCGCATTGAAAAAGTGTTGGTGGTGGATGATAACCATGCCTTAAAAGGTTTGATTACTGTCACTGATTTCCGCAAAGCAGAATCTTATCCAAATAGCTGTAAAGACGAATTAGGTCGTTTACGTGTTGGTGCTGCGGTGGGTACTGGTGCAGAAACGCCAAGCCGTGTTGAAGCTTTAGTAGAAGCAGGTGTCGATGCGATTGTGGTAGATACTGCGCATGGTCACTCTGCAGGCGTGATTGAGCGTGTACGTTGGGTCAAAGCCAATTTCCCACAAGTTCAAGTCATTGGCGGAAATATCGCAACAGGTGATGCGGCATTGGCATTGCTTGACGCGGGTGCAGATGCTGTAAAAGTCGGGATTGGTCCTGGTTCAATCTGTACAACACGTATTGTTGCGGGTATTGGTATGCCGCAAATTTCAGCAATTGATAGTGTTGCAAATGCACTGAAAGATCAAATTCCGTTAATTGCTGATGGTGGTATTCGCTTCTCTGGCGATATGGCGAAAGCGATTGGTGCTGGTGCAAGTACCATTATGGTGGGTTCACTCATGGCAGGTACTGAAGAAGCACCTGGTGAAGTTGAATTCTTCCAAGGTCGTTACTACAAAGCTTACCGTGGTATGGGTTCTTTGGGTGCAATGGCAGGTGCAACAGGTTCTGCAGACCGTTATTTCCAAGACTCTAAAGCAGGTGCTGAAAAGTTAGTTCCAGAAGGTATTGAAGGTCGTGTACCTTACAAAGGACCAATGGGTAACATCGTACATCAAATGATGGGCGGTTTACGTTCATCAATGGGCTATACAGGTTCCGCAACCATTGAAGATCTTCGCCAAAATGCAAAATTTGTGAAAATTACTGCAGCAGGTATGCAAGAGTCGCATGTGCATGATGTCACGATTACTAAAGAAGCACCGAACTATCGAGTGGGTTAATCTTTTGTAATATTTTGATTGAAAAAAGCCGTCAGTTTATGACGGCTTTTTTATTTTGGTGTAAAGTATAAACGTGAAAAATTGATTGTTATACAACGCATAATAAGTGGGTAAAAAATGAGTTATTTCGGTACAGATGGGATTCGTGGAAAATTTGGTGAACTCCCAATTACCCCTGAATTTGCACTTAAATTGGGGTTTGCCGCGGGTAAAGTATTAAAGCAAATTAGCCCAAAAACAAAACCTATTGTGGTTTTAGGTAAAGATACACGTTTATCTGGTTATATTCTTGAAGCAGCATTACAGGCAGGCTTAAATGCAGCAGGTGTTTATGTGCACTTGTTAGGACCGTTACCTACCCCAGCGATTGCCCATTTAACGCGTGCATTGCATGCCAATTTAGGGATCGTCATTTCTGCATCACACAATCCTTATTTTGATAATGGCATTAAATTTTTCTCAGATGAAGGCAAGAAACTACCTGATACGATTCAAGAAGCGATTAACCGTGAATTAGAAAAAGATATAGTCATTGAAGACACCGCCAACTTGGGTAAAAGTGTACGTGTTAAAGATGCCAATGGGCGATATATTGAATTTTGTAAATCGACGTTCCCGTATCATTTCAATTTACGCCATTTAAAAATTGTTGTGGATTGCGCCAATGGTGCAGCTTATAGCGTGGGTCCTGCGGTGTTTCGTGAATTGGGTGCTAAAGTGATTGCACTTTATAATGATCCTGATGGTTTAAATATCAATAAAGATTGTGGGTCAACACATCCTGAAAACTTACAAAAAGCTGTAGTGGAGCATCAAGCAGATTTAGGCATTGCTTTTGATGGCGACGCTGACCGTGTTGTTTTGGTTGATCGTCATGGAAAGCTGGTAGATGGTGACCATATTCTTTATATCTTAGCCACACAGTCCTCACAGAAACCAGCAGGTGTAGTGGGTACAGTGATGAGTAACATGGCTTTGGAATTGGCATTGGAAAAGGCAAAAGTACCTTTTGTACGTGCTAAAGTGGGTGACCGCTATGTTTTACAAAATCTAGAAGAAAACAACTGGGTCATTGGCGGTGAGCCATCAGGTCATATTTTGACTTTAGACAAGAGCACCACAGGTGATGCCATTATCGCGGCACTGCAAGTATTGACGGTGTTGGTTGAGCAAAATAAAGCTTTGGATGAATTGGTCGCCGAGTTTAAAACTTTGCCCAATGTTTTGGTCAATGTACGCCTTGAACAAATGTTTGACCCATATGCAGTGCCTGCCTTGGTTGCTGAATTTGATAAAGCAGAAACATTACTCAAAGGGCGTGGTCGAATTTTAATTCGTAAATCTGGGACTGAACCGATTATCCGTGTTATGGTAGAAGGTGATGATTTGCAAGAAGTCACTGATTTAGCAAATCATTTAGCAGATGTTGTACGCAAAAATGCTGCCTAAAAATAGTATCTAATCTGTAGAAGGTTTGGGTTCATGAGTGATGTGATTAAAGATTTAAGCGAGCTTCGTTTAACCTATCAGAAAGGTGAACTGCATGAGGAACAGGTGGACGCCCATCCACACCAACAGTTTCTCAATTGGTTTAATTTGGCTTTAGAAGCCAAACTTCATGAACCTTATGCAATGTCCCTAGCGACGGCAAATGCACAAGGTCGCCCGCATGTGAGGACAGTGTTATTGCGTGGTGCAACCGAAGCTGGTTATGACTTTTATACCAACTATGACAGTCAAAAAGGTTTGGATTTAGCTGAAAATCCTTTTGCAGAACTTCTCTTTTACTGGCCGGAGTTGGAGCGCCAAGTCCGTGTTAGTGGTCAAGTCGAGAAAATATCTGAGCAAGAGTCTACTGATTATTATCACAAGCGTCCACGCGATAGCCAAATTGCAGCGCATATCAGTACACCTCAAAGTGGGGTGATTGCGAATCGTGAACAACTTCAACAACGCTTTCAAGCACTGTATGATCAAGTTGCGGAGAAAGACCAACTGGTAAAACCTGAGTTTTGGGGAGGCTATCGTTTGCAACCCGACTATTATGAGTTTTGGCAAGGTCGTCCAAATCGTTTACATGATCGTTTAACGTATGAAAAAACAGATGGATTTTGGAAATTACAACGTTTGATGCCATAAATGCAAAAAATACAAATTAAACAACGACCACTGTTGACACGCCCTGATCATTTTCAGGGCGTATCACCGTTTATTGCTGAACTTTTGGCAAGACGTGGAGTACAGTCGGAACAAGAACTTGATTTAAAACTGAAATATTTACTTGCACCCAAAATGAAAGGTTTGGAGCAGGCGATTCAGATTATCGACCAAGCCATAGATGAACAGAAAAAAATCGTCATTGTGGGGGATTATGATGCCGATGGTGCGACCAGTACAGCACTGATGATATTGGCTTTAAATGAAATGGGAGCAAATGTTCAATATCTAGTGCCTGATCGTTTTAAATATGGTTATGGTCTCACCCCTAAGATTGCCGATTTAGCTTTTGAAAAATTTCAACCCGATTTATTGGTCACTGTAGATAATGGAATTTCCAGTCATGCAGGAGTTGATCAAGCGCATTTACTGGGTATGCAGGTCATTATTACCGACCACCATTTGACTACGAAGCAAACACCTCAAGCTGAAGCTGTGGTGAATCCGAATCAACTGGGATGTGAGTTTCCAAGCAAGGCATTGGCGGGTGTGGGGGTTGCTTTTTATTTATTGGCGAATTTAAGCAGTCATCGTGCAAAACTTGCTAAATCGACTGCAAAAATGCAGCAATATTTAGATTTGGTTGCTTTAGGCACTTATGCCGATGTGGCAAGTCTGGATTATAACAACCGGATTTTGGTCGATGCAGGTGTGAAGCGAATTCAGCAAAATCAGTGTCGTGCTGGAATCAGTGCATTGTTGGATATCGCAGGGCGTGATCCAGCTGAGTTAAAAGCTTCTGATTTAGGGTTTGTCTTAGGTCCTCGAATTAATGCGGCAGGACGTATGGAAACCATGGATATTGGGATTGAATGTCTATTGGCAACTGATATGCAAACTGCCTATGCATTGGCGCGTCAGTTGAACGATTTAAATTTGGAGCGCCGTCAAGTTGAATCACAAATAAAGCAAGAAGCACTGACTGAGCTAGAACAACTTGAATTAGACCAAGACAATTTACCCGCTGCGTTGGTGATGTTTGAAGAGCATTGGCATCAAGGCGTGATTGGTATTGTTGCGGGGCGTTTAAAAGAGCAGTTTCATCGTCCGAGTATTGTATTTGCTGCCGATAAAGATGGCATTCATATCAAAGGATCTGCTCGCTCGATAGAGGGTATCCATATTCGAGATATGATTGAAAAAGTGGCAGAACAGTATCCTGATTTAATTAGCCATTTTGGTGGTCATGCTGCTGCGGCAGGTTTGACCATTCAAAAGCAAGATTTTGAAGCATTTAAGCAGCGTTTTACTGAACTGGTTGCTCAATCAGATGAATCTCTGTTTCAAGCAGTGTTATGGACAGACGGTGAATTACCTGCTCAAGCCTTTCAACTGCAAACGGTTGATACGCTCGAACAATTGGGTCCTTGGGGACAAAAGTTTCCTGCCCCTGTGTTCGAAGGGCAGTTTAAGGTGATTGACTACCGCTGGCTGAAAGATGCTCATTTAAAATTGCGTTTGGCTTTAGCAGATGGGCAGGCTGTGGATGCTATTGCATTTAATGTTCGCGATAAATTTAATTTTGATCCAATGCAGGATCGTGTTCGTATCGTCTATGAGTTAGATAAAAATCAATTCAATGGCAATGTGAGTTTGCAATTGCGAATGTTGCATTTGGAACAGTAATTTCAAATAAAAAAGCGCTGATATAGACGCTTTTTTATTGGCATATCATTAAAAATATAATGAGTAAACTATACGAATAAAAACAAGCCATGTGCTGATTCAATCGGCAAAAGGATTCAAATCTGCTGATATTTCTGAATTGATCATGTCCACTTTAAGAATTGAAAGAATGTCTTTTTCATATCTTAAGCAATATCTCCTTATATAATTAATTTAATATAAATCAATTGATTGTGATTTATCATAAATATTTTATTGTATTAAGATACATTAAGATATATCTTAATATGTATAAATTAATCAATTTGAGAAAAATAAAGATGAAATCAGCTCAGCATGATCATTCACAGCATGACTTTGAACATCGTGGTCATCATCCAGAAAAAGGCTATGCTGGACGTAGAGGTCGCTTATTTGAATCGGGAAAAATGAAGCTTTTGGTACTTCATCTGATTGAACAGCAAGCCAAACATGGTTATGAAATTATCAAGGACATTAGTGATCTGGTGGGTGGCGGCTATACACCCAGTTCAGGCACTATTTATCCCACACTGACCTATCTTGAAGAAATAGGCTTTGTTCGGGTAGAGAGTACGGCGGATGATCGCAAGCAATATCATATTACTGACGCTGGAAAGTTACACTTAAAAGAGCAACAACAACACATTCAACATTTATTAGCGCGTTTAGAAACGCGTCGTGAAATTCATGAAAATGACCAATATTTGGATGTGCATCGCGCCATGGAAAATTTAAAAACGGCGTTGCGTTTAAAGCTCAAAGGTAAAGATTTTAATGCAGAACAGGTCAGACAAGTTGCTGAGATCATTGATCAAGCAGCTGTAAAGATTGGGCGTTTATAGCATGACATCCAAAAGGTGAGACATGAATATTGAAATCCAACAGAAATTACGTCACGCAAACTTAAAAATTACTCAGGCACGAGTGATTGTATTCAAAGCCTTATCAGATCAAAAAGCACAACTGACGGCTAAACAAATTTATCAGCAGTTATATCTGAACAATCAGCAGATTAGCTTATCCACCATCTATCGTGTAGTGAGTGACTTAGAAAGGGCGGGTTTGGTGAGTCAAAAATTGAATGGTAGAGATGAAGCACGCTATGCCTTGATTAACAAGTCCGAAGCTGAATTTCTCAACATTCATTGTGCTGATCTGAAACAGATCAATAAATCCTCTTTGATTGAATCACTGGAAAAGGTTTTCCAACAATTCAATATCGATATTTTAGAGATTGAATTTAACAACACATTACACTAGAAGGTTTAGAGAAAGAGTATGAAACAACATCAATACCACGTGAGCGTACAGCATCTTGCAGATGCCAAAGGTCAACCATCAAACTACAGTGAAAATATCGAATTTAATGTGGGAAACCACGACGATATTTTTGAAATTGTTGAACGTTTAAAAAAAGCTGAGTTTTTTGATGATGAGACAACAAAGGCATTTGCAGTAGGACTCAAATTGTTTTTAGAAGTGATGATTACCCATCGTGATCATATTTTATTTAAAGACTTTGAACCCGCAGTAAAACAATTTATGAAAAATTTAAAGCAAAATGTAAAGAAAGAGGCATGATGATTAAAACAGATACATTTAGAGTGTTGGTATAATGCAAGCAAAATCTACAATGATCGTGGGTAAAATTCCCAAATTACCCGCAAAATATGCCAATTGGTTGATGCCATTTTTCCTTTCAGGATTAATGAGTGCCACTATTTCTATGATTAATTTATGGAAAAATGTGGGATGGTTTGATGCATTTTTTACAAAATGGTTCGATGTCTGGCTATTTTCATGGATGATTGCCTTTCCAACGGTATTGATATTTTTACCGATCGTCCGTCGATTTACTGGACTATTTGTAAACCTAACACCGCCGCCAGCACCTTAAACAAAAAGTTCTGAAAATGGATGGTGTTGGATGGAGATTAGGTCTAGAGCATTTTAAGCGCAAGCCAATATCAGAAAATACAACATCACCAGTGGAGCATCACCATCCTCATAACAAAAACCACACTATTATTGTCCTATTCATAGTATTCAGCGTATTAAGATAGCTATAGGTTGATGGATATAAAACCGATAGGCTAGATATATTGAAATAGCAGATGTTGAAAGAACATCCTGAGCTGATGAACAACTTTAGGATAACAAAATGACCAATACCAACTATACCGAGATTTCTAATTCTGACGATTGTGAAAAATATGTGAATCAATTTATTCAAGATTTTCCAATTCGCTCAGCAGAAATAGGCAGAGGCACTGTCATTAAACGTGCATTACCAAGTCGTCAGAAACGTATGATAGGGGCATGGTGCTTTTTAGATCACGCAGGACCAGTGACATTTCCTCAGGGAGATGGATTGGATGTTGGACCACATCCACATATCGGGCTACAGACTTTTACGTGGATGATTGAAGGCACAATGATGCATACAGACAGCATTGGCTCAAAACAATTGATTCGCCCAAAGCAAGTTAATTTGATGACGGCAGGTTACGGAATTTCTCATACAGAAGTTGCACCTGATACCGAAACCCGAATGCATGCGGCACAACTGTGGATCGCCTTGCCTGATGATAAAATCAATATGGCACCTCAATTTGACCATTATCCAGTTTTGCCAATTGTAGAAAAAGACAATATTGAATTCACTGTATTAGTTGGTGAATTTATGGATACCGTGTCTCCAGTCCAAGTTCATACAGAATTATTGGGCATTGATTTTTTTGCCAAAGAACAGACCAAAACCCGTATTCCACTTAATCCAAAATTTGAGTATGGATTTATGGCTTTAGAGGGTGATGCAATCGTCAATGGTCACGATTTAAATAGTGACAATATGGTGGTGCTGGAACCTGGAATCTCCCAGATTGAAGTGGAACTTCCGAAAGGTTCTCGTTTGTTGTTGATTGGTGGAGAACCCTTTGAGTCGCCTATTTTATTGTGGTGGAACCTTGTGGGGCGTACTCAAGAGGAACTGAAAACAGCGACAGAGCAATGGATCAATCAAGATGCCCGTTTTGGAACAATTCCTGATTATGATGGTCCACGTTTAGAAGCCCCAGCATTTCCAGATAAGATGCGACCATCGAAGTAATCGGTGCCATGATTGATTGCTGATCTTGAGACAGGAGCTTAAATTAAACAATTTGCGTTAAAGGCTCATCCCTTAGCGCAAATACTGAGCTTACAAAGTTTCATCTAAACGAAGGTTAAATAAAAATTTCAATATTATAGGAAAATAAAATGGCAATTATTGCAAATGCAAAAGTAAAAACTTATCCAGAACCATGGTCTGGCGAAGTGCTCAGTGGTAAGCACCAACTGATTACTGATAAACCTGAATCTTTTGGTGGGCAAGACAAAGGTTTAGCACCTTATGATTTTGTTTGTTCGGGTTTGATTTCCTGTACGATGATTACGTTACGGATGTATGCGCAACATAAAGGTTTTGATTTGGGCGAGTTCACAGTTGAAGCAGATTTTAATGCCAACAAAGAAGGTAAAGAATGGATTGAACGCCGTTTATCATTTGCCAATGCTTTATCAGAAGAGTTGCACCAAAAGGTATTAGACATTTGCCAAAAAACACCCGTCACCAAAACCTTGTTACGTAGTGTAGAAATCAATACCTCGATTATTTGAGTGATATTGAAAAAACAATTTGATTTGGAAAAGACATTCTGTTGAGTAACAAAGTGTCTTTTTTTATCTGGTCAATATTGCTGATAACTTATTTACAACTGATGTCATAAATTTGTGTATAAAACTGACCTTGGTTTAAGGGCTTAAAATCTAAATCATCAAAAGAATAAAACGCAGCACCAGTTTCGCCGTCATGACTCAAGGTAATGTCATCAAATTTTTTTACGAGTTTGCTGTTTGAGGTTTGTCCTGCAAAGTAATCAGCACCTCGGAGGGCAATAGTTTTCCCTTTACAGTCGACAATAAGTTGTTTAATCACAGATTGATAAGGCAGATCAGTGTTTCGTTTGATTGGCGCAGTATATTTTTCGTAGATCACCGCTTGTTTAAATGAATCACGAATCACTTTATTTGCCTTACTGTCAATAAAGGCTTGACCTTGGGGCTCAATAGCTCCAAGCAAAATAAGTTTGGGCTGATAGGAATATGCATTGGCGCATGCCAATAATAGAGTTAAACCGAGTAAATGCTTCATTTTTATTTTCAGTATGGCTGATATTCAGACAGATTATAAACACAGTCATTCCAGAGCACACTTAAAAAAGTGTTAAAAATAGAGTAATTCAATTGTTGAAAAGCCAAGATCAATCTATAGTCAGAACACAATAATTGAGGCAATAAAAATGATTACATTACATCATCTGGATCAATCACGCTCGTTACGGATTATTTGGGCTTTGGAGGAGTTGGGGCTTGAATACCAAATTAAGCATTATAAGCGTTTGCCTACCTTAGCTGCACCGCCAGAGTTAAAAGCTGTTCATCCACTTGGAAAGTCTCCTGTGTTGACGGATGGTGATTTAACAATTGCTGAATCTGCGGTAATTTTAGACTATCTTCAAACGACCTATGATAGCAAAAATCAGTTTAAACCTCAGAATCCTCAAGATCTGATGCAATATAACTATTGGATGCATTATGCAGAAGGTTCTTTAATGCCTTATTTGGTGATGACTTTGGTGATGACCAATATGCCGAAACATGTACCGTTTTTGATTCGACCGATAGCAAAAAAAATCTCCGAAGGGGTACGTGGTGGTTTTATCAATCCACGTTTAAAAGAGCATTCTGCATTCTTGGAAGACTATTTTAGCCAGCATGATTATGCGGCAGGGGAGTTCTCCTTTGCGGATATTCAGATGAGCTTCCCTGTGATAGCAATGCAGCAACGTACTCAAAATAAGATGCCTCAAATTGCAGCTTATGCGGAACGCATTCAACAGCGACCTGCTTATCAACGTGCTAAAGCAAAAAGCGGCGATTAATTGTTTGAAAGCTCAAAGTGAAGTCTAAATGAATTTGATCTTTTTACCGGGTGCATCTGGAAGTACTGAATTTTGGCAACCTGTGATGCAAAACTTGTCGATGAATTATGCAAAAACCGTGATTGCCTATCCAAGCTTTGGGGGATACCCAGATCACCCTCAAATTCATAGTTTTGAAGATCTACAGACTTATGTCCTTGATCAGATTGAACAACCATCGATATTGATTGCGCAGTCTATGGGAGGCATCTTTGCTGTCCAAGCAGCATTGCAGAAACCAGAATGGGTTAAGGGACTGGTATTGGTTGCAACTTCAGGAGGAATCAATTTAGCTCCATTTCATGTGACGGATTGGCGAGAAGACTATCGCCAAACTTTTGCTGTGCCAAGTTGGTTTATGGATCATAGATCTTATTTGGATGATGTATTAACCCAGATTTCTTGCCCTGTTCTATTAATCTGGGGTGATTCAGATCCAATCAGTCCAGTTAAAGTCGGTGAATATTTGCAGGACAAAATCAAAAATTCAATATTGCATGTCATTCCACAAGGTGAGCATGATTTAGCTCATGTTTTTGCAGATCAAGTGACAGAATGGGTTGAAGATTTTCTTTCCGAACATGAATGTACTTTACCACAATGACAATTGTGACTCGTCTTGTAGATCTGTGAGTTGGTATAGACCCACGCCAATTAAACGGAATTGAAAATGCTCAGGAATCTGCATTTCATTCAATAAGATTTGAACCACTTGAGTCATTTCTTGTGGTGATTTAAGTGCAGTCTTAAAACTCTTACTGTGTTGTAGTACCTGAAAATTCTTTAATTTCAGTTTGACGGTCACACCTCGCGCTTGCATCTGTTTCTTTTCTAAACTGAGCCAAACCCTTGAGATTAAATTGTCCCAATAGATTGCACATTGTTCGAGATTAAAATCGTCATCAAATGTGGTTTCTTTTGAAATTTGCTGACGTTGCCGTTCTGCTTGTACAGGTCGATCATCTATGCCTTGAGCATATAAAAACAACTGTTTGCCATATTTACCGAAATGATGAATTAAGATATTTTCTTCAATTTTTTGCAAGTCGCCCAATGTTTCTAAATTTAAACTTTTGAGTTTTTCTTGAGTAACTTTACCCACGCCAGGAATTTTTTTTAGGGCTAAATCTTGAATAAAATTTTGCACTTGGCTGGGTCTAATGATGCAAATCCCGTTGGGCTTGTTCCAATCTGAAGCGACTTTGGCAAGGAATTTATTTGGTGCAACGCCTGCGGATGCAGTAAGACCCGTTTGTTGGAAAATATCAGCACGAATTCGTTCAGCGACTTCTGTGGCACTGGGAATATTGAGTAAGTTTTCAGTCACATCAAGATAAGCTTCATCTAAAGACAAAGGTTCAATGAGTGATGTATATTTTTGAAAAATTTCATGAATTTGACGAGAAACATCACGATATTTTTCAAAATTAGGTTCAATCACATAGACTTGTGGGCAACGTTTTTTCGCTTGTGACATCGACATGGCAGAGCGTAAGCCGAACTCACGGGCAGGGTAAGATGCCGCAGCAATCACCGCCCGAGGGTGATGTGAAGAAATCACCACAGGTAAATGCCTTAATTCAGGACGTTCAAGTAGTTCCACAGATGCATAGAATGCATCCATGTCGATATGGATGATTTTTCTCATGAATGACACAGTGTTACAGCGCTGTGTGTTTATTCTAACCGATCTTGATTTGTTGTAAGTGGTGAATTTGGTGTTTGGTAGCGAATCTGCGACAGTCTGTGTCGAGATGATGGTTGGCTAATTTAACTTATTCTGTTGTAAAAACTGTTTCCACTGTTCAGCATCTCCATAAAAAACATTTAAATCAACATTTTTAGCAATACCTTGAATTGTTCCCTGATTGGTATTTTGCCAAAAAGTCCATTCACGACCATCTTTTAAATCAGGCTTATCTTTATACTCACGAATCCAAATCGGTGTGTCCTTAAATTCGCCTGTAAGAACCATGTTATAAAATACTTTGGACGTGTAAAAAATGGGTTGTTTAGCATAATGTTGATGCAACTGATCATGTATGATTTTGATTTGTTTCAGTAATTGCTCTTTGGTGTAAGTGTTGATACAGGCACTGTCATATTCCAAGTCGATGACAGGGGGCAAGGCATTACTTTTATTGGGTACTGTTTTGATAAAGTTTTGTGCTTGAATTGCGCCGTCTCGACACAAACGGAAAAAGTGATATGCACCTACACGCATACCACGTTCACGTGCTTCTAACCAGTAATCCTGAAATTTATCATCTTGATAATCTCCGCCTTCAGTGGCTTTGAGATAAACAAATTGATACTGCTGAGGAGAGATTTTTTTCCAATCGATCTCACCTTGATGATGTGATACATCGAAACCACGAATAACATAATCTTGAGCACCAGCATTTTGTGGATAAAACACAGCCAAGTAACTGGCGATACCCAATAAACTGATACATCCGATACTGGTGAAGATAGAACGATATTTAGGTTGGTGTTTCACAAAAATCATCCTGTTGCCAATGTTATGCAATTTCTAGATTAATCGTCGCGTTGCAGTATTGATCATGTGTTGATTGTACGCGTTTCGCTTTAGGGTGCGTCATTTGACTACCCAATTGTTCAATAAATTTACATGACGCATATTTTTTGGCACGTGCTTGATATTCAGTAATCCATCTGTCTCGGTCAAGCATACGGTTTTCTTGAACTGGCCAAACCCCTAAACGTAAGGCATCTATACCAATTCTCCACGGTTTCGGACTAATCCTTGCTCGGAAACAGTTTTGGTTCTTACACATACGCACATAGTTTGGATCGGCTTGTAGTGCAATAAAAAACTGTTGAGTTTCTTCACTGCGAGGTTCAAAGAGCTGATGCATGACCAAGACCCGATAGCCTTTTGGGGTTTGATAGACACGTAAATGCCAAGTTGGATGTTGCATAGAAAATTGACGAATGGATTTTAAGGCTTGTTGTTCTGGTGAACCCTTCCATTTATTTTGAATACTCAACAATATTTCGGCAGTTTGTTTGCTGAGTACAATGGAAAAAAACACGCCGAGTAGCAATATCCACCATGTTTTAAGTAATACAGTACAGACGATACTGATGAAAAAGAGCAATATAAAACTAAAAAAATACAGTCGACTATTCGGCGCGTAATTAAAATCAATGTCTGCAAATAAAACATCGGGCGTATTGAGACAGAGTGCACCATAAGAATTACGTGTGATCACCACATCATCGTGTTGTTGAATAATTTCTTCACGAATGGGCAAACCTTCACTGCCATTATAAGGAATTTTATGGTCAAGTTTGCGAATGTTCTGTCCTGATCTAAGTTGCTCAAGTGCCTCTTTAACACGTGTTTCTGCATGTATTAGTGCATCATGCATACTCAAATCTGACCAACCAAATCGTTTGATGGTGACTTGGCGTTTTTCGTATTGTGTTGTTATTTTTGCTTCTGCCCAATATCTTGGAATGATCATATGATGTGTCCTTATTCTTTATTCAGTTTTATTTTGAACAGTTTAATCTCGGGTATCTTTTGGGATCTGAAAGAAAATTAAAGCAGTGATAATATTGATCGCACCTAAGCAGATCAGCGTATAGTGAAAAGCTTGAGTAATATGTGTCTCTGTAAAATATACGGTAAAAGTATTCAACAATGTGCCTGCTAAGGCAATACCAATACTCATTGAAAGCATCATAATCATCGACAAGAAACTGTTACCACTACTGGCGTCTTGTTGAGTTAAATCTTTCAGCGTTAACGTATTCATGGTCACAAACTGCAATGAATTGAGTAAACCAAAAACAAAGAAGTGTAGAGTGCGCAGCCAAAGTGGCGTATCGACGGTATGCAAGGCAAAGCTGGCAATACATGCACCAATCAACAAGGTATTGACCAATAAAAATGGACGATAGCCTGTGCGTTGTAAAATAGGGCGGATGATGGGTTTGGAAAATAATGAGCCTAATACAATTGGTGTCATCATGATCCCTGTCATCAAAGGCTCCATTTTAAAAGCCACTTGTAACATGAGCGGTAAAATGAAAGGCACTGCGTTGCCACCAAAACGAGCAAAGAAATTTCCCAATACACCGATGGCATAAATTTTATTTTTAAATAAACGGCTACGAAATAGTGCATTCTGATGCGTATGGGCATGATAAGCATAAATACATGCTGCAATGATGCCGATAGAAAGTAAGCCGATACTGAAGTTTCGAGAGATCTCTTTACTGGCAATATTTTTAATACCGAGAGCCATACCCACCATCGCGATGGCTAAAAACACAAAACCGCTGAAATCGAAAGATTTCACTGAAGCTTCTTTGACATTGGGCATGGCTTTAAAGGTGACAAATGTCCCTAAGATTCCGATCGGTAAATTGATCAAAAAAATCCAATGCCACGAAGCATATTCAACCAGCCACCCTCCTAAAACAGGACCCATCAATGGTCCGAGTAGCCCTGCCAAACTCATCAGACTCATTGCTGAAAGAAATTGTTCACGAGGAATAATTTTTAACATGGCTAAACGACCTACTGGAACCAGTAGTGCACCACCTATGCCTTGAATGACTCGGAATGCGATCAGCAAATTGAAATTGTTGGATAGCGCACAACCCAAAGAGGCACTGGTAAAAATCACAATTGCGATAAAAAAAGTATTACGTACTCCAAAGCGATCAGCCAACCAGCCACTCAAAGGAATACAGGCGGCAACAGCCAATACATAGCTGATGACAATACCATGCATTTTTAATGGATTTTCTTGCAAACTTTCCGCCATTGCAGGCAAGGCTGTATTGATAATCGTGGTATCCAAGCCTTGCATGAAAAAGCCGATCGAAACTAAAAAAACCAATAAATAAAATTTAGGCTGTAATTTGCTGTGCGATGGCGTTGCAGTCATAGAACTGAAATAAGTCAATTTTGTGAATAGTTTAAAACAATGCTCAGCTTAAATCTGTATGAAATCGTTGTTGAACCAGCGAGATAAATGAGCTTTGGTACATGAGTCAAAAAATGAGGCATTGTACAGTTGATCTGAATGCACTGATTTCTGTGCAAAGTTAAAATTTGATCACTGAGTAAGCTTACCCACATTTAAAATGCTTTTGCCAAAGATACTGTGTCAAAGGTCAAGAAACTGCAATAAAAGTGTAATGTGTTGGTCATGAAATTTACACCCCTAATCCTTATAGTGGTGAAAATTTAAACTACAACGGATTGGCGCATGAACTTAAAGATTTCTGCATTGTGTTTAGCAATGCTTTCTGTGGGACTGGTGGCATGTAATGATGACAATGATCAATCAACACCACCAGTGGTTGAGGAGGCAACACCTGAAAGTATTAGCCTAAGTCTATTAGGTCGTTATGAGACAGGTGTTTTTGCTGAAAGCGCAGCAGAAATTCCTGCTTATGATGCAAGCACCAAACGAGTATTTGTGGTCAACGCCAAAAAAGGTTTGGTCGATGTACTTGATGTGTCTAAGCCAGATGCACCAGTTCATATTGGCGAGCTCTCTGCTCGTGAAGCCTTGGCAGAGTCAGAAGTAAATTCTGTGGCGATCAAAAATGGTATTGTTGCGCTTGCTGTTCAAGCCAAGCAAAAAACTGACAAAGGGTTGGTGGCGTTTTTTGATGCTAAGGATTTAAAACTCATCAGTAAAGTTGAAGTGGGTGCTTTACCAGATATGCTGACTTTTACCCCAGATGGTAAAACAGTTTTGGTTGCCAATGAGGCTGAGCCTAATGATGATTATAGTATTGATCCTGAAGGCTCAATCAGCATTATTGATATCACGAATATTCGTCAGCCAACCGCAACTGTTGCAGACTTCAAAGCATTTAATGATAAAAAAGCAGAGTTGATTAAATCAGGTGTACGAATTTTTGGTCCAAAAGCGACAGTCGCTCAAGACTTAGAACCTGAATACATTACAGTTAGCCAAGATGGAAAAACTGCTTGGGCAAGCTTACAAGAAAATAATGCCATTGCAAAAATTGATATTGTCGCAAAAAAAGTGACTGATATTTTACCATTGGGCTATAAAGATCATGGTCTGGCAAATAATGCTTTGGATGTCAGTGATAAAGATAAAAAAATTAATATTCAAGCTTGGCCAGGTTTGCTGGGAATGTATCAGCCTGATTCAATTGCCCACTATCAAGCCAATGGTACCAGTTACTTAGTGACCGCAAATGAGGGTGACTCACGTGAATGGTTAAATGACACAACTGCATATTATGCTGGAGACCAAAGTAAAGGTTTTGCAGAAGCAATTCGAATGAAGCATTTATTCAATGTCAAAGGTTTTAATAATAAAGGGGATTATCCTGCGCATTTGACTCATCTTGTTGCTGGGGTAAAAGGAGCCAAATTGGATGCTACAGTCTTTGCATATTGTGGAGCAACAGCAACTGGTCCAGGTTTATGCCGTGAGGACGACCAATTGGGGCGTTTAAATATTGCATGGAATATGGGGTATGAAACCAATACCGATGGTTCTCCCAAACTAGATGCCAACGGATTATTGACCTATAACAAACTGTATAGCTATGGCGCACGCTCATTTAGTATCTGGGACACACAAGGTAAATTGGTTTGGGACTCAGGCAGTGAGTTTGAACGTAAAGTTGCTGAGTTATTTCCAAATTACTTTAACAGTGATCATGAAGCGGCTGCTTTTGATGACCGTAGTGATAATAAAGGACCTGAACCCGAAGGTTTGGCTTTAGGGACGATTGGTAAGAAAACCTTTGCCTTTATTGGCTTAGAGCGTCAAAGTGGGATTATGGTTTATGATATTAGTAATCCTCAAAAACCTGCTTTTGTGCAGTATTTTAACAACCGTACTTTTAAACAAGATCAAACTTATGTCAATTCCAAAGGTGAATCTATTTTAATTGAAAAGAGTGATCTAGGACCTGAAGGACTGACGTTTGTTTCTGCGAAAGATTCACCGAATGCTAAACCAATGTTGATTGTGGGTAACGAGGTGAGCGGTAGTACAGCAATTTATCAGATTAATTTAAAGTAGAATTTTGAATTAATCCCTTTGTTTTAAAGAGTGCTTTGGCACTCTTTTTTATTACATTTTCAACGCCCACTATCCCAAAACTTAATATGTATAAGGGAGAGTGGGAAGCATTATATCTATAAATTACTGATCTAAGCCTAACCATTGTCTTTGATGATAAGCACCATCCCAAAATAACCATTCTAACTCAGCACCTTTGGTATAGGCTTTATGCATTTTCTCAAGTGTTGCGGCATCACAATGTTCAGCAATACGGTCAATAGTTGCCAAAACATTTTTAACCGCTTCATTAAATTCTTCACCAGAATAGGTATCGATCCATGCTTGGTAAGGATTATTGGCGACAGATTTGTTGACAATATCTTTACCGACTTCAGCATAAATCCAGAAACAAGGCAGTAATGATGCCAATACCACAGGATAGCTTTCTGACCACGCTGTCGCTGTTAAGAAAGAGGTATAGTGATGGCAAGCAAGCGTCAGTGGTGTGTTTTCAAAATCAGCTTTGCTGATGCCGAAGTTTTGCATAAATCCATCATGCAAACTGCGTTCAACCACAATGGCTTCTTTCGCGCCTTGCGTAAATTGAATGATATCGTCAGCATCAAAGGCTTTTGCACCACAAATAGCCAACGCACGTCCATACGCCACTAAATAATGGGCATCTTGGATCACATAATGACAAAAAACGTCTTTGCTTAATGTGCCTGTAGCAAGTTCTTGATTAAATGGTAAAGCTAATGTTTTGTTATATAAGGCAAGATTACGTTGCCAAAGCTGTTGAGAAAAACTCATGTTATTTTCCTATGCGATCATTCAAGCAATTAAAGTCATTTTGAACTGGCAAGACTATAACAACTCTAGGTTGGTTTAGGTATTTGAATGCAGAAAATTCAACTGAGTTTGCATAAAAATATGACAAAGAACTTTTGGAGAAACCTAAAAAAGTCGTCATAATGTGCGTATTAAAAACCCAATTTTTATTTCAGTGTTCTGATTAAAAAACTATTCTCCGTAGGTCGTATTCTCATGATGAAACATTTTGGTTTCTCAATTTTTTTTACGGTTGTGTGTTTGGCTATATCTGCATATTGGGGCTTTACCCATGGTCCCAATGCAGGTGTCCAAGCCATGCTGTCTGCACTGACGATTACAGCGATTTTGGCTGTGATGGAAGTGTCTTTGTCTTTTGACAATGCTGTGGTCAATGCCTCTGTATTACGCAATTGGGATCATTTTTGGAAAATGATCTTTTTAACGGTTGGGATCTTGATTGCCGTATTTGGTATGCGACTGGTTTTCCCTGTTGTGATCGTTGCAGTGACCGCAGATATGGGCATGGTTGAAGTTGTGAAAATGGCTTTAAATGATCCAATCCAATATTCAGCAAAATTATTAGCGCATCATGCAGAAATTGCTGCTTTTGGTGGAGCATTCTTATTGTTGGTTTTCTTAAACTTCTTCTTGGATGAAGGTAAAGACACGCACTGGTTTAAGTGGGTTGAAAAGCGTTTAGCAAATTTAGCCAATGTGCCTGCGATGTCGGTTTTCCTCGCACTCATTGCTTTGTTGGTGATGGCAGCCAATGTTGAAGAGGCAAAACGTCTTGTAGTGACCATGGCAGGTATTTGGGGTATTGTCATTTATATTGGTGTGCAAGTGCTGAGTCATTTATTGGGTGGTGAACCTGAAGTTGATGAAGAGGGCAATGCCGTAGGTCACGATGCCAATGGCGCTCCAACAGGTGTCATCAAAGCAGGTATCGGCGGTTTTATTTATTTAGAAGTCCTTGATGCCTCTTTCAGTTTTGATGGTGTGATTGGTGCTTTTGCAATTACCTCTGATGTGGTTATCATCATGTTGGGCTTGGCCATCGGTGCAATGTTCGTTCGATCAATGACGATTTATCTTGTCGATAAAGGTACACTTGATGCTTATGTCTACCTTGAGCATGGCGCACATTATGCGATTGGTGCTTTAGCTTTTATTATGATTGCAAGCGGCACTGGACTCCATGTACCTGAGGTGGTGACAGGATTGATCGGTGTTGCCTTTATTGTCTGGGCTGTGATTGCATCAATCCAATATAACAAGCGAATTGAACAACAAGATTAATCCTTTTTTAATAAAAGAGATTACAATGGGAGAGCACTTTGAAAGTGCTCTTTTTTATGCGCAATGTTTCCACAAAGTTGCCACAATATGCGATGATGTGTTTGAAAATTAGCTCGCCAGTTTTGATAAGCCAGTAGATATGATGAATCCTTTAGAACGCCGCTCGACCTTTGCATTAAGTAGTATTTTTGCTTTACGCATGCTGGGGCTGTTCATGATTATCCCTGTGTTTTCCGTGGTGGGGCAGTCTTATCAATATGCGACACCAGCCTTGATTGGTTTGGCAGTGGGTGTCTATGGTTTAAGTCAGGCAATTCTGCAAATTCCTTTCAGTTTATGGGCAGACCGTTTTAGTCGAAAACCATTGATTGTATTTGGGTTACTGTTATTTGCTTTAGGTGGTGCAATTGCAGCCATGTCTGAAAGCATTTATGGTGTGATCCTTGGACGAGCGATTGCAGGGGCTGGCGCTGTATCAGCGGTTGTCATGGCATTGCTTGCAGATGTGACTCGTGAAGAAAACCGCACCAAAGCCATGGCTGTGATGGGTATGAGTATCGGCTTATCTTTTGTAGTCGCGTTTAGCCTTGGACCTTGGCTAACCAGTTTAGTCGGTATTTCAGGACTTTTTTGGGTCACGACCGTGATGGGGTTGTTGGCAATTTCAATGTTGTTTTTGGTGCCAAAAACTACTCGTCATCATAAGAACTTTAAACAAGGCTATCTCAATCAGCTCAAACAAGTGTTAAAAATGGGTGATCTGAATCGTTTGCATGTTTCAGTCTTCGCGTTGCATTTATTGCTCACTGCCATGTTTATTTATGTGCCTTCTCAGTTGATTAACTTTGCAGGTATTCCTTTAGCCAAACATGGCATTGTGTATTTACCACTGTTGGTGATTAGCTTATTTTTTGCTTTTCCAAGCATTATTCTTGCTGAAAAATACCGCAAGATGCGCAGTATTTTTCTCACAGCGATTGCAGGCATTATTGCTGGTCTGGTTATTCTTATATTTGGTTATGAATCCAAATATATTTTATTGCTCGGTCTGGGCTTATTCTTTATTGCTTTTAATGTGATGGAAGCCTTATTACCTTCATGGTTGTCCAAAGCTGCACCGATTCAGTCCAAAGCAACAGCAATGGGTGTCAACGCAAGTGCTCAATTTTTAGGTGCTTTTTTTGGTGGTACACTCGGTGGGCAATTAATTTTGCTCAATAATACAACAATGGGTTGGAGTGTTTTAGCAGCTATTGCTATACTTTGGTTGCTCATTAGTTTTGGGCTGGCTCAACCACGATATTTGACATCAATCGTTTTGCGATTACCTGAGGATAAACAAACCGATAATTGGACTTCTCAGTTATTGTCAATTCGTGGTATTGAAGAGGTCGTGGTGATGTCTGACCAGCAAGTGGCGTATATAAAGGTTGATAAACAGCAGATTGATGATGCTGCGCGACAACATTTAACGCAGTTGTTTGGGAAAGAGGTAGCCATTTAAACATAACTCTTATAAAGTAAAACATAGAATCGAATAGGAAGATAACATCTAATGCGTGGTGTAAATAAAGTTATTTTAGTTGGTACTTTGGGTCGTGATCCTGAGACGAAAACATTCCCAAATGGGGGGTCTCTCACTCAATTTTCAATAGCGACCAGTGAATCTTGGACAGATAAAAATTCCGGAGAAAGAAAAGAACAAACGGAATGGCATCGTATTGTGTTGCATAACCGCTTAGGTGAAATTGCACAGCAATATTTACGTAAAGGCTCGAAAGTTTATATTGAGGGTTCTTTACGTACACGTCAGTGGACAGATCAAAATGGTCAAGAACGCTACACAACGGAAATCCGTGGTGAGCAAATGCAGATGTTGGATAACAACCGTCAGCAAGGTGAAGCAGGTGAAAACGGGGGCTATAACCAACCACGTTTCAATAACAATCAACAAGGTGGTTTTAATAACAACCAAGGTGGTGGTTATAATCAAGGCAACCAAGGTGGCTATGGTAATGCAGCTCCACAAGGTGGTTATGGCAATGGTGGAAACAATGTTAATCAGGGTTTCCAGTCGCCTAAACCACAACAAGCGCCTGCAACTGCTCCAGCAGATTTAGATGATGATCTGCCGTTCTAGATCAAATATCTCAATTATTTATTTGAAGTTGATTTAATTTAAATTTCTTTAAACTCAAATATTTAATGTATTAAATAGCCTCTTTTATTTTGTAAATAAGAGAGGCTATTTTTATTTCATGCAGAGCGTAAGCTATCGTTTTTTCACTTAGCTTCGGTTGAGCATGCGAGGGAGTCTAAAATTTGGTAATTTAATAAAGAAAATTGCATTACCAGATAAAATTAAAATTACCCCGATCACAGCATTGATATGCCATTGATACCCTTCCCAAAAGGTCGAAATCAGCAAAGCGACCAATGGAAATAACAAGGTACTATACGCCGCTTTAGCTGCACCAATCCGCCCAACTAAATAGAAATAAGCAGTAAAGCCAATCACTGAGCCAAAAATAGCCAAATATAGTAAAGCACTCACTGCACTGAATTGCATATTTGGGAAAAACTCATCTTGCTTGATCACCGCGATCAGTGCCATTAAGATTGAACCGTACAACATGCCATAAGCATTGGTGGTAAAAATATCCAACCCCTTTTTTTGATGGCGTGCACTGATCATATTTCCCAGAGAAAAGCCGTAGGTTCCCAATATACACAGACCTATTCCTATCAGCGTATATTGATTTAAGCTGTTTCCCACGACATCATGCCAAAACAAGGCAATAATACCTAATCCACCGAGCAAAGCCGCAGGATAAAAATATGTAGAAACCTGCTGTTTAAAGAAAATTTTGGCATTCAGTGTGTTAAAAATCACTGCCATTGAAAAAATGACAGCTTCCAAACCACTACTGATATATTGAACTGCATAATAAAAGCAAACAAAGTTAAAACCAAAAATACAGCAAGCTTGCAGCATACAAAATAAATGGTCGTTTAAAGCTAACTTTTGCTTTTTTCGGCACAACATAATCACTGCAAATAAGAACATTGCTGAAATAAAGAAACGCCAGAACACCGCCACATTGACCGATATGCCACTTTGTTGTTGCAGAGTAATCGCAATCCAAGTCGTTCCCCAAATCACCACGACCAATACATATAGGAGTGCATTCATATTCTTTCAACCAAACTAAACGATCAGCACTATTGTGCTTGATTTAAGCGACCTATTTCTTGCACCTCCTTGTGGTGGCTATCATGAGCTTGTGGTTTTTTTCTACTCACATTTTTATATCAATGATAAAATAAATTTATAGTCTTACACTCAATATTCAAATTTGGTACTGCGTATAGAAGATGAAATATCAGATTTTCGATCAATTGCAACAGCACAAAGCTCAACTGCTGGATTCGGTCGAGTTGGGTTCTGGTATGCAATTAGCCATGTGGCAAAATAACCAAGACCGTGTAAGTGTATGCAGTAACCACCATACCCTGAGTATGTATGTTCAAGGTGGATATCACAGTTATCAAAAGACAGCACAAGGTTGGCACAATGGCGGTGGACCTGATCATATGTGCTTAATGCCTCAAGATTTTGAGTCAACTTGGGATCTACGAGATCCGCTCACTTTTGCGCATCTTTACTATACTAAGCAACACTTACAACGTGTAGCAGAACAGGTATGGGATCGTGAGCCGAGTCAAATTATTTTAGATCCGCAAATTTTTGTTGCTGATCCACAGATCGCAATGATTTATCGTCATTTTTTATTAAATACGGCTTGGCAGGACAGTGAAAACCACTTGCAAATGAGTACAGCCACGACACTACTGCTCAATCATCTGATTAAAAATTATAGTGCTGCTCAGTGGCAGGCGCCAGAGATCAAAGGGGGCTTGTCGCCTTATACACTCAAACACGTATTGGAATGGATTGATCAGCATATTCAGCAAAGCTTGACCCTATCTGATTTGGCTCAACAAGCTCAACTGAGCGAATATCATTTTGCACATATGTTTAAGCAATCCATGCAGATCCCACCACATCAATATGTGATGCAACGTCGTCTGGAATTGGCTCATCAAGCTTTACAACAAAGCAAAGCGAGTATGATGGACATTTCAGAACAATACGGATTCAGCTCAAGTAGTCATTTTAGCAATCGTTTTAAAAAGCAATTTGGGTATTCTCCATCTCAAATGAGAAAAGCTGAAAAAAGTCGTTATTAATATGATCGAGGCTTTGAAATAGAAGCTTTGGGTAATTTACTTATTTTGTAGTTTTCAATCATCACGGGTTTTCTATTCTGAGGCGTTACGGATATTACAACAAGGTCGAATGATCAACCTTGTTGTATGGGATGACACTAAAACTAAAAGGCAGTATTTTGAAAGCGGCTTAGAAAATACGTGAGCTGTGCATATAGTGATTGCTCACTTGATTATAGCTTTGCATGATCTGTTGGCTATTATTACTGCTCAGTGCTGAATTAAATTGATGCATATAATCGAGTAATTGTGATTTTGCTTTGGTTGCAAACTCAGCAGTGATGGCTTGATCTTCATAGAGTAAAACATAGTTTTTGGCAAAGCCATAAATGATAAACAATGCTGTTTTCTCAAAGTCTGATTCGCAATCAAGAATTTGATCTTCACAGTTTATTTTCAGTTGTTTAAAGGCATCTGTACCAAAAGGAAGGTTTTGGAATTGCTCCAAAATAGCTGAGAACGTCATTTTTTAAAGTCCACGCAAAAAGAAAATCTACAGATTAATTCTTGCGAGGTCAAGCCACTTTGCAAGAATAACATGAAAAGCCTTTTTAATTCATAAAACCGATTTATTTTATTAAAAACTACAGTTTTACCGATTTAAATATTTTTCGTATAGTGGCTTCACAGATAAGCAATCCCTGAAACGAATTGAAGGAAGACCACATGAGTTTAATCAATACTGAAATTAAAGCATTCAACGCAACAGCATATAAAAACGGTGAATTTATTGAAGTGTCTGAAAAAGATTTCTTTGGTAAATGGTCAGTTGTATTTTTCTATCCTGCGGATTTTACCTTTGTTTGTCCGACAGAGTTAGGTGATCTCGCCGATAATTATGCAGAATTCCAGAAAATGGGTGTCGAAATTTATTCAGTCTCTACAGATACTCACTTTACTCATAAAGCTTGGCATGACAATTCAGACGAAATCAAAAAGATTCAATATCCAATGATTGGTGATCCAACTTGGGCATTGGCAAAAAACTTTGAAGTGCTGATTGAAGCTGAAGGTCTTGCAGACCGTGGTACATTTGTCATTGATCCTGAAGGTAAGATTCAAATCGTAGAAATCAATGCCGGCGGTATTGGTCGTGATGCACAAGAGCTATTGCGTAAAGTCAAAGCTGCACAATATGTCCATACTCACCCAGGTGAAGTTTGCCCAGCAAAATGGAAAGAAGGTGATGCGACACTTGCACCATCAATTGACCTGATTGGAAAAATCTAATTGTTTAATCATTTTGAGTCTCAAAAAACCAGAAGTGCTACTTCTGGTTTTTTATTTTTAAATTGGCTTTAGAGAACATAACCTTCTTGTTGAGGGGCATAAGCACGGATGCCTTCAACAAGGTCCTCAATGAGTTTTTCCATCACTAAGCGTTGTCCTTTTCTGGATGCATAAACCAGTTGTACAGTCCCGATATTGGAACACCATTCAGGTAAAATATGGATCAAACGACCCGAAACAATATCTTGTTCTACGGTTAAATAAGGCAGATCGGCAATGCCTAAACCATCCAAAACTGCATAATAGGCACCCATCAAGTCATTGCTCTTGATACGCGGTTGCAGAGGAATATCGATTTCTTCTTGTTGCTCGTTATGATGTAAATGCCAATGATAATGCTGTTTGTCTGTACCTAAAACAATGCTTGGAAACTCACATAACTCGGTGACATGCTGGATTTGACGGTCACCTAAAAGTTCAGGACTAATGACTAAGCAATGCGTGGTTTTAATAATGTCACGCACAATGATACTAGAGTCTTCATTCATGGTGAAATTGGTACGAATCGCCAAATCAATATCATCATGCAAAACATCGATACGTCGACTGGTCAATGCTAATTCAACATTGACCTTGGGATATTTTTTTAAAAACTGATTTAAAATAGGACGAACTTGGTGTTCTAACATCACGGGAGGGCAACAAATTTTAATCAGTCCCTGCAATTCAACTTTTTGCTTTAACAGTACATTCTGTGCAGTATCAGCTTGATCAATAATCTTGGAGCATTCTTCAAAAAATTCTTGCCCTAAAGGTGTGACTTTAAAATGCCGTGTCGAACGTTGAATTAAAGTGACATTGAATTTTGCTTCCAAATCCAAAATACGTCGGCTAAGTTTTGACTTGGTAATGTTACTGGCTTCACTTGCAGCACTAAATCCGCCATGCTTTACAACCAAATAAAAATAATAGTAGTCGTCAAAAGAATGCACAGCTATATCTCTGAATTGGGTTGTTTAGATCATATCACTGATAGGAAAATACACTCAATCATATCCACTCAAAATAGAAATGTAAGCGCTTACATTTCTATTTGAGAGCAGATTGTCTTATTTTTGAGAAGTATTCTGATTGTAACTGTTGATCAGGTTACGGTAGTCAGGTATATGGTTGCCAAATAATGTACCTAAACCTTCGATATCATTGCGCCAGTCACGATGTAATTCACAGGCAGCACCAAACCAAGTCATTAACTGTGCGCCTGCACTACTCATACGATCCCAAGCGGAATCACGAGTGAGTGGATTGAAAGTGCCAGAAGCATCGGTAATCACAAACACATCAAAGTCTTCTTCAAGGGCTGAAAGGGCAGGAAAAGCCACACAAACTTCAGTCACAACCCCTGCAATAATCAATTGCTTTTTGCCAGTTGCTTTTACAGCTTTCACAAAGTCTTCATTGTCCCAAGCATTGATTTGACCAGGGCGAGCGATATAAGGCGCATCTGGAAAGAGTTGTTTTAACTCTGGTACAAGCGGACCATTTGGACCATCTTCAAAACTGGTGGTTAAAATGGTTGGAAGGTTAAAATATTTGGCTGCTGCTGCGAGTGCCAATACATTGTTCTTAAATTTATCTGGATCAATATCACGTACTAAAGACAACAATCCTGTTTGATGATCGACTAATAATACGGCTGCATCTTCTTTATTTAAACGAATGTAAGGTTTGCCCATTTTTTATATCCTGAATTTAAAAAAGTTTAAATTGTGCTTAAAAACAAAACAAATTGCTTTGTATGGACTTTATCTTAGGGTGTTTATATTGAACAAATAAGTCTAAAAAATGAGATAAATAATCCCATATATAAGATTATTATCGGGCATGTAAGGGGGAGTATTGGGCTTTAATGTCCTATATTTGAGATACAGTGTATTGATGGGTTGCTGTATTCAGCACTTTAAAAAACATAAAATACAATCATATTAAAGCCTAGAGATAGGAGTATTGAGATGAAAAGAATTATCGGTGTATACCGCAATCAAAATATGCATTGGGTGGGTGATGGCTTTCCAGTAAAAAGCTTGTTTTCTTATGATCGTCTAGGTCAGGCAATCAGCCCGTTTTTACTTTTAGACTATGCCGCACCTTACACATTTGCACCAAGTCATGAACAGCATGGTGTGGGTTCGCATCCTCATCGTGGTTTTGAAACAGTAACTATTGCATATCAAGGTGAAGTGACGCATAAGGATTCACATGGCGGTGGTGGAACGATTAAAACTGGCGATGTGCAATGGATGACTGCGGGCGCTGGTTTAGTTCATGAAGAGTTCCATTCACATGAGTTTACCGAAAAAGGTGGTCTGTTTGAAATGGTTCAGCTTTGGGTAAACTTACCTGCGGCAGATAAAATGACTCAACCGAAGTACCAAGCCATTTCTGCACAAGATATTCCTGTGATTCATTTTGATGATGATGCAGGGCATTTGCGTGTGATTGCTGGAAAATATGCTGAACAACAAGGCGCTGCTTCAACATTTAGCCCTGTGAATGTATGGGATGGTCAATTAAAAGCAGACCAGACGCAAATTGTTCATGTTCCTGTTGACCATAATGTGTTGGTGGTTGTCCTTGAAGGTGAAATGCTACTCAACGGTACGCAAAAAGTACTCGACAGTTCGATCGTCATGTTTGATCAAGATGGCGATGTAGCAATTCAACTTGAAGCGGTGCAAGATGCTAAGTTTTTGGTGTTGACTGGTAAACCGTTGAATGAACCTATTCAGGGTTATGGTCCATTTGTGATGAATACCAAGGAAGAGATCGTGCAAGCTTTTAACGATTTCAATCAAGGTAAATTCGGCGAAATTGCAGCAGAAGCTTAAACAAAGGCGGATTGTAAAATCCGCTTTTTTATACTCGAAATTGTATGAAGTTCGGGGCTGAAAAAGAAAAAAGAGCTTTGATCTCATCAATCAAAAGCTCTTTACGCTGTAGTTTTCTTGTATTCGAAATCGCTATTCTTATACGATGGTTTTAATGTATTGCATGCATCATAATAAATGAAAAATGTGAAGTAAAGCACATATCGGGTTGTTTGTCTAAATTCTGAGCATAATGATAAAAATTGATCAAGGCTTATTATGCGAACAACAGCAAAAATTTTCATCCTATAGGTAAATTTCAAAGTGAAAAAAAAGGATCTCTATTCCACACTATAGAGATCCTTTTTGTGCTGTAGTTTCTTTTATTGTCGATATAGTCATAATTATTTGTTTTTATTATAAATGTGATTTGCTTATCATTTTTATGCTGTAAATTTTAAATAAGAAAATACGGTTTGTAAACGATTTTTTAATAAATAGTTAAATTATCTTTATGTTTTTAACAGAATTTTTCAATATATGAAAATAAAAATGAAATATAAATCATGTAGATCGCATACATTCGCAATATTTAGGATTCCGATGAATGGTAAGCTTAAAATGGGTATTTTTTTCTAAAAAAATTCCAACAAAAAAAGTTAAATGTGGAACTTTTTAATACCGTGATTTAATCCGCTATAGCTCATAATAAAAAAAATGGTTACGCACGGATAATAACTTTGGATATTGCAGTGATTGGTAGTGGTATGGCTGGCCTAGCTACCGCAAGAATTCTTAAAGATGCAGGTCATCACATTACCATCTTTGAAGCATTACCTGGTCGTGGGATGGATAGTCACAGTATTGAGTTTGAAGGTGGCTTAATTGATGCACCATTACGTGTGATGAATCCACATTTATGGAAAAACACGCTTAGCCTAGCGACACATTTGGGTATAAAAACATTTCCTGTACGTACTTTTATGGCGTGCAGTTGGTTATTTGAAGATAAAACAGAAACATGGTTGACCACCTCTCGTACTCGGATTGGTAATTTTCCGATTATCAATAACCGCAAAGGCATTAAGCAGTACGGATGGCGTTTGGTGAAAGGGATGTTGCAACTTAAAACAGCAATTTCTCAGTTTTTTAAATCTAAAAATCAAGAGATTACCCTCGCAGATTTTATCAATCAGAATGAAATCGAAGAAGTATTTTGGCATGGTGCGGTAATGCCAGTGCTCTATACAATTTGTACCTGTGACCCTAAAACGATTGGTGAATGGCCAGCAAAGCCGTTGTTAATCTTTTTAAAGCAATTAACTGATGGCGATGCATTGCTTCGTTTACATGGCGGTACACCTGCTTTTGTCGATAAATTAATCGAAGGCATTGATATACATAGCAGTTCTGAAATTACGCTGGTTGAAGAACAGGGCGAAGGTGTTTTGGTTAAAAATGCCCAAGGCGAGCAATTCCAGTTTGATCGTGTTGTGGTTGCCACCCCGACCAACAAATTGGACAGCTTTTTAAATGTTGAACAGTTTGCTGATGATATTGAACTTTTGAAAAAGTTTAAATTTGAGCAGGGTGAATTGGTCATGCACACCGATCCAACGGTGATGCCTCCAAACCGTAAAGACTGGTCCGTGTTGAGCTATATGATGGACCGTAAATTTACCAAGCAACAGTTCACGGTTTGGCTCAACTCGATTGAACCGAGTCTAGTGGGCAAGTCCCCAGTCTTCCAAACTTGGCGTCCAGTTACGACAATTGATCCTAAGAAAATTATTTCAACAGTGACCTTAACGCGAGCTGTGGTAGACTCTGAAACTGTTGCATTGAATAAAGAGTTGCAAGCGCGCCATAAAGTGGCAAATCGCAAAGTCTTTTATTGTGGTTCATGGTCTTGTGACGGTTTACCTATCCTTGAGTCAGCGGTCACTTCGGCAATGCATATTGCAGAGATATTTAATGCACCATTGCCATTTAAAGGTTTAAAGCCTAATGTTGAGGTCGCACCACAACTCGGTTATTAATGCTAAATCATATGGGTGGTGTGTCAGCATCACTTTCAGATTGAGCATTTAAACATGAAATGGATTCAAGCAATTCAGCAACAACTTCCCAAACATAAATATGCAATCAATGCAAAGATGTTGGGCGATACCGCTGAATGTGCTTGGACCAATCTCGGCTTATGGACAGTAACAACGTCTTCCTACCCCCAAGCCTGCCAACAGCTTGCACAAGGACTTGCAGACGCCGTGCAACTTCAATTGCATGATCGTGTGCTAGATTTGGGTTGTGGGCAAGGTGCGAGTTTAAAATATTGGTTAACGCATTATCAGATTCAGCATCTTGAAGCAGTAGAGCTACAACCACACTGCGTCAAACAAATTCAAAAGCAACTTCCCCATGTTAAAGCAGTTCATTGCCAATCATTTTTGAATTTAAATAAAAACCTTTTCTCTCAAGCTTTTGATGTGGTGATGTGTATTGATGCAGCCTACCATAGTGATTTAAATTCATTTCTGACTTCAGTTGCACCACTTTTAAATTCAAAAGGACGTCTAGCTTTTCATTATTTGATGCTGTCAGATGTCCATTTAAATTCAAAACAAAAACTCAAATATCAATACTTACTCAAAGCAGCAGATGTTCGATTCAAAACTTTAAAGACAGAACAGCAAATTCATCAAGGACTAGCACAACATCATTTTAACCAGATTGAGATTCAAGATATTTCTACAGCGGTATTTGCTGGGTTTAGTCAATATATTGCTGCTAGAAAAGACATGGGGCGAGGGCTGGATCAATTCAAAATACAGATGACAGCCAAGCTCTGCGAAACACTATTTAACGAGGGCATCGTGCGTTATATACAGATCAGTGCGATAAAAGCATAAAGATAAGATTTTTCAATTGAAGAAATCGGAAAAAGAAAACCGAATATGACGATGCAAAAAGCATCATTCAGAAACAACAAAGCCTCACTAAAAAAGCGAGGCTAAGTAAAAATGGTGCCGGCACACGGATTCGAACTGTGGACCTACTGATTACAAGTCAGTTGCTCTACCAACTGAGCTATGCCGGCAACGTGGCGAGAATTCTACAGAAAAATGATAAGAATGCAAGCCAAAAAATAAGCACTTGAGTGAGTTAAAGTTTTTTTATTTAAAATCAAAGATTTTTAAAATGTTTGGGAAAGCTGTAATATTGAAAGAGAGGTTAAAAAATTAAACAAGTAAATGATGGTTTGTACAATATAGATTGGTTTTTTAAGCGATCTGTCATCTAATTTTAGAATTGTGCTGATTTTAGATACTTAGCCAAAAATTGTCATTGAAAAAACCACACTATTGGCAAGCAATAAAATTGCAAATAAAACGATCTGGAAGTTTTTCATAGTATTTATTTTTTAGTGTGAAATAATATGCATTATTTTTATCAAAGTTGAATTGATAAGTAAATAGAGAAGCATTTATTATTTCAAAAAAACATATTATTTTTTAAGTGTTTTTAAATCCAAACCATATTTTTCTGATCTTGAATGATTTGATTTTCCTTAGAATTGTTGGTTGTGTATCAAATATCTTCTAGGATGGTCTCGTGGGATCAATCACTTAGCAAAAATGAGTTAAAGTGGATGGATGCGATAGAGATGAAATGGTTGTGTACTGGCAAAAAGGCTTACTGAAATGTAAGCCTTATGGTTTTTAGTGAATTTGAATAAATCTTTATCCGATTTAAAAATATAGACTTATTTTCTCCTCAAAATATGATCTAAATCTTGTGCGCATTCTTCTAGAGTGATTGCCATATCAAATTGCATTTGGGGTTTCAATTCGTTTGCGAGTTTTCTCCATTGCTCAATCAACTGGATAGCTTTCTGAATTTTATGTTTATTTACATCCTTGGCAATAGTTGGGGTGTATCCACCACGTTTAGCATTTTTGACTTGTCTTACATAATTGGCGCTGTTATTCATTGTTGCTCCCGAATAGCAGTTTTATGTCATAAACTTGTTTGAATCGCTAATAGGTACTGCATCATCATTATCTAAAGAGAATATTACATCTATATGATTTTTATTTTGTATTTCACCTCCTTTGCATATATCGAGAAGTTCTTTTCACTTGATACTAATTCAAGAAAGTATGAATTGAAATAGGGAATTGTCTGATTCATTCAGTGGATATGTATCTATTTGCTTCAAAAAACAGTTTAAATATCGTATAACTCAATGAAGTCAAAAACAGAACAATTGAGAATGAAAAGATTCAGTATTTTATTATTTTTGGTTTCGGTTGCACATGCTGAAGTTCCGAACGAATGTCAGTTGGTTGAAGAAACCTCCGTAATGTTAATGCAGTTACGTCAAAGTGGTTTGTCGCTGGATGATGTGGACTTTAATCCTGAAGCCTTGTCTGCAAAAGAACAGGTATTGTTAAAAGGTATGATTGACGATGCAAAGGATGTTCCGATTTATCAAATTCCTTTAACCCGGCAAAAAGCCATTGATGATTTTAAACTCAAGTGGCAAGAAGTATGTCAGTCAGCAGATGTAGTGATGCCGACTGAAACGAGATAAGCTCTTATTTTTCGATCAAGCTAACAAGTCTGTTGAAGTGAGTCGATTTCTGATCATCCTATTCGATCAGATTGAAATAAAACCGATGTGTCTAAAACAGATCGGTCTCATTAAAAATTACAGGTTACTTATGCTTGATGTTTTAAGCAGATCAATCACAGTTAAGTGAACCGATAAACCTGACCTTCTATTTTAAGGTCTACAGATTTGATTTGTTTCATCGGGCAGTGATCTAAAATAATACTTAAGCCTTCATCAGTTAAGTTTTCACCATCCGCTCCCCACGTAACCACTTGACATGATTTGTTATCTTGAGTCGAAATTTTTAATTCGTCGATCCATAGATCTTTGAATTGATTGGCTTTCATAAATTCAATACTGATCATCTGATCAACATTGGGTCTAGGGTCAGCGCTATACATAAACCAAATCAGTGGATATGCAGTGTTAGAACAATCAACACTGTATTCATTTGCTCCACAATGCTGCATTTTAATCACTGAGTTTGATGACTTTTTAACGCTTTGTATTGGTTGAGCTGATGAAGTAAGGCTAGCGGAAGGTTGTGCAGATACCTTATCTATTGCGACTTCTGACGCTGACTTTTGTGTTGGTTCAGATTGGATGGTTGTCTCATGATCATTTTCTTGTGGGGTTGACTTGGATTGATTGAATAAAATATAAATAATCGCGATCAGTGCGACGATCATGATTAGATTGATGATGATTTGTGGCTGAAGTTTCATGTCATTCTCCTTTTTAGTTTTTTATCAATAGCTGATCAACGCTAAAGTTTATTTAGGCTTGAGCAGTAATCCGCCCACAATCAAAAGAATCAGTACACCACCAATAAATTTACCCACAGAAGGAAACATCACCGCAGGCCAAATCACGCCTTGCCCTAAATGGTAAGCAAATGATTTGTAGCTTTGTGATCCCCAATAGTTTTGGTAGAGGGCAAATAGTAAGCCAATGATGAAGTAGCCACGGATGAGCCAAGATGTAATGGATGTATTCATTTATTTTCCCCCAAGTGCAAATTTAAGAAGTAGGTAAAACAGTCCAAACATGATCATCAAGCCGATAAAGGGAAGCCCTAGAAAACAGATGATCACGATCACACAAACGATTGCTGCTATCGTTCTCATGACTTACTCCCTCAAGCATTGCAGACCGCTTTGCATCAAGTCGTATTGAAATGATTCGCTCTGGGTCAGTGTGTAGAGGTTGTTCTTTAAACTGTCTTCTCCGTATTTGCTTTCGAGTTTTTTATAGGCGCATTTGCATGTGCTGCGGTCCATACCTGTAGACTGACAGCCACTGATAAACTCGCGTTCTGATTTACTGGCGCAACCGAGTGTCAGGAGTGAACAGGTGATGATTAAAATTGAAGTGTGAATGTTCATCATTCTCTCTCTTTTATTGTTGTGGTTATTTTTTAAATTTAGATTCAGCGAGTTGATCAAATTCAAGGCGTAGCTTGCCTGTCCAAAGAGCTGTTATGCCTTTAGATCAATCTAAGCTGAAATAAAATCTATAAATTTTGCCAAAGGCAGGGGATATGCCTAAAACGTTTTTGAGAAAGGAATAAAAATAAGAAATGCTTAGTCATGGCGACTACTCCTAGATGTAAATAGAAGTTCTACCGAATCACTGTCAATTGATTATGGTGGCAGAACGAAAAGGGGTTGACAGACTGGACATCTAGAACCAGCACGCGCGGACGCGTCCCCCTCCCGTTCTACCGCAAAGAGGGACGAGAAGGTTTTACGCATGAAGATACTCAGAAACAATGAATCCTGATGCGCTAGATGAATCGGTCTGTCAAAACCGACTGACAATGTAGGTCAGCAGTAGAATGATAAGTTTTGGGGTGGGTTTAGTCAATTGGGGTTTTTGGGCAGTATGTGGGACAAGGTTGAAAAGTGTCATGCCTTTCAAGATAATATTGAGTTATATTTGCTAAAATTAAAAAACTTGAAAATATAATGATGACATCAAACTTGAATTATTACGATATTAATGCACCAGAATTTTTTGAATCTACTTTTCAAATAGATATGGAGAGTTTATATCAACCCTTTTTAAGGTATTTAGCAAAAGATGCTTCAATACTGGATTTAGGCTGTGGTTCAGGTAGAGATACCTTAGCTTTTAAGAATAAGGGATATCAGGTTTCTGCAACTGATTATTCAAAAGAACTAGTTGAAAAAGCAAGATGCTTGACTGGAATTGATGTACGTTTTGAAAGCTTTTATGAGTTGTCTGAACTGAATCTGTATGATGGTATCTGGGCATGTGCTTCGCTCTTACATTGTGAAAGAAAACGTTTGGTTGAGGTACTGGAAAAAATATTAAAAGCATTAAAAGGTAACGGTATCTGTTATATGTCATTCAAATATGGTGATGGAGATCGTTACAAGAATGGAAGAAAATTTACAGATATGGATGAATTACAGGTACAGAATCTATTAAAAAATTTTGATAATATTCTACTGTTACAACAATGGATTACCATTGATAAACGTCCCGATCGTAATGAAGATTGGCTTAATATCGTATTTCAAAAACAAAATTGAATAAATAATGTCATTATCTATACCTACACCACAACAGCAGCTCAAGTTTCTGAAACAAATCCAGCAAATTTTACATTCAGGGAGTTTTTCTTCCACTTATAAATTTGCTTTGTTGATAAGCCTTTCCCGTTTAGCGATTGAACAGGGGAGTGATACTGGTGAAAGCTTAACTTTAGACTATCTGGATATTGCTGAAAAATTTATAGATTTATATTGGAAACAGACACTGCCTTTTCATTTTAATGAAAATGAACCATTCCAATTACAACAGAATAATGGCAAGCAAGCAGGAATTATCAGCTTAATTCACACCGCCCAGCAAAATTATAAATCCCTTGCCTTAGCCAGACGAGACCATGTGTATTGGTTGCAATTGAAAAAGAAAGTGGCTGATACCATAAAGAAGATGCCTGTAACTTATCTGCAAAATTTGAAAGGTCAAAATATTGAGTTTTTATATCATTTAAAAGATTCTCGGAAACAACTTATCCTTTTACCAAACGTCATGTATTGCTTACGTCAATTCAGTGAAATTATTGAAGAGTTATGCCAGAAAAAGTGGGTTGATTTTGTAAGATTGAATAAAAGTAATTTATTGGTTTTAGATGGCTTACCTGACTTGGCAACATTCATGTTTGAGCCAAGCCGAAATCAACTTCATCAAGTAGGAGAATTCTTGGTTGATCTACAGGAATGTCAGTGTTTTTACTGCCAAAAGCCGATTAAGCAAAATAAATGGGCTGTGGATCATTTCATACCTTGGGCGATGTACCCAGCGGATACAGGTCATAATTTTGTGCTTGCAGATGAAAAATGCAATTCAGCTAAAAGTGATTTCTTGGCATCAGAAGAGTTTTTGTTGCAGTGGCAAGAGCGAAACCAAAACTTTGATAATTTAATTACCAATGAATTATCAAAGCTAGGTTTTTTGACAAATATTGAAAGATCTCATAGTGTCGCAAGCTGGGCATATCGACAGGCAAAGGATAATGGATATTTATTGTGGACAAATAATCCCTATGCATTTACATAAATTTAGAGTATCTATCTATAAGTAGTTGATGGTCATGGAATTCTATAAAAGGTTTAAAAGCTAAATAAATTTCCTCTTGTAGATTGATATCTATCCATGATTCATCACCATAGATACATTCACACATGGCTCTGAAAATAAGTTCAATTTCATGATTATTCATTAAAAAAATCTCTTCTTCTACTCTACCTCTGAGTGCATTAAGAAGTTCCTCAAAATTTGCAAATTCTTCATTATAGAAATCGAGCTTTGAAGAAATATAAGAAAAATAGCCTTTTGCATTTTCAACTAAAGGAATGAGACAAAGATAGAGCTGTGAAATTTCATTAGTTGTGAAATAGGCCCGATTGCTGTGATGGGAGATGTAAAAAGCTTGAAGTAACTCAATGGTTTTCAATATACCTAAAGTCCGATAGTAGTGATCCTTTAGCAAAGCAAACTCACGAATGTCTCTGATATAACCAAAGTCTTCTAGATCCTTTAAACCGTTAATTTTTTTTAAAGAATTAAAATAAGTAAAAATACTTTTCTTTTTATCCCAGCTAATAACTTCAGGAATAAATTTCTCTGTTATCCATTCAAATGAAGTTTGACAAGACCACCATTGTTTTTCTGATATAGGGATTTTGCTAAGTGGCGGTTCCCATAACAAGGTGAGCTCATCTTGGTCGTTGATACCTTCAATATTTTCTGCCCAAAACATACCGTGATAAACATCTTCTACAGGTTTATATTTTTCACCAGTATATAGTTGTATGAAATTTCTAGATGCTGAAAATATATGCCAATCAGTGTTTCCGTTATCTACATCATGAACGTTCGTAAACTTAATCAACAGGTCCCAAACTTGCTTGGGCAATGTACATAAAGCAACATATGTTCGACTATTCCATGAAATAAAAGGAAAATTATAAGCTTTCCATATGTCTTCAATTTTTTGTATTGCTCGGAGGTAAGCGATAGTAAGACTGTCTGCGACTTCGGTAATTTGTTGAACAACTTCGGCTGGTAGATTAAAACGACAGTTTTGTAAGTCAATAACTTCAGATATATTTGATGGACTATCAATATAAAATGGTCTATAGCGAGAGAGAATGGGTTGTCCTGAGTTCCCTAAGAAATTTTCTAACATCCATTTGTTTTCTAGAACAACACTTACGCCATGAGCATCATGAGTTTTGACCGTAATAGTGGCAGAGCCAACATGGTTTTGTGTAGGTAATAGAGCCGAAATTTCTATCCATTTCCTTTTAATTTCCCAGTTGCCATCTTTATAAAAGGTTTCATCAAAATCTGAATAATTTAATGAAGAGAAATTCAGAAATTCTTTAGCAGCTTCTCTATTGTTTTCAATAGGATCAATTAACGCTTTATGTAAAGTTTCAATAAAGTGTGTTCTAAGCATCCACTCATTATAAAACTGGCTTTCTGGAGCCATTGGAAAGTACTTACTAACAATGTCTGGATAGGGTTGTGACTTTGCGGTTAAGGTTACTGCTGTCCATAACTCGGATTCAATTCCTAAAGCATGAAGTTCTTGATGTATCTCATCCCATTTTTTTCGTATATTTCTTGGTAATTGGTCTTGAGCAAGGATAATTACATATTTTTTTATCTTTGAAATTAAATCATTTTGTTTGAACTTTTTTACAGTGTTTTCTAACTCTTGAATCGATAAGCTTCTCCAGCACTTACATTCATAAGCAGTAAGTTTTTGAGGGAATTTGGCAAGATTGGCACATATATCAAGCCCACCCTGATAGTGCCCATTCCCTTGTATTCGATGAACATTTGTTAAATCTTTATCTTTATAAAGTAACCATTCACAATATTGTTCAAATTGCTCACTTGTAAGTTGAGTAAAAGGTAAAGTAGTAGAACCAAGTTTTATATGCATTTTCATAAATAAAATATTTAAGGTAAATTATATACTAGTGTTTTGTAAGTAAGCTTTATCAAAAAATTATATTAGTACATCATACAAATCTAATAGAAAATATATCATCTTTAAGTTAAAAAACATACTTCCTCTATTTATTAATTTTCTTTTGGAAAAATTAAAATAAAATGGTGAGATGAATTGCTTTTATTTTAGGCGATGGTATATTAAGTTAAGCTATTAACAAAGTTATAACACTTAGTAAAAAGGTAAAATAATGCAAGCTTATTTTTATTTCAATTATGTAATAAATACCAATAATTCAGAAAAGTATCTGTTTGATTTAAAACCATTTTTTCAGGCTTTTACGAATTGGGAAACTAGTATTAATATTGCTAAAAGACTAGCGAAAGGTGATCAAAAGTTGTTTCTAGTTCCTGTAGCAGGCACAAAGAATTTCTATTTATTCATCAGTACTAAAACAAATGAAGCATTTCAAAAAGTTATTGCAAATGATGAAACAATCAATACATCGGATCTTTTAACAGAGCTTAAAAAAGATGAGCAAAATGCAAATGTTGGTTTTGCAGCATATGTTTTATTTGATGAGGAAAGGAATCTATTTGTTTATGCTAGTCGACAAGGTGCGCCTAGTTTATCTGTATTCAAGAACTATGTGAATGCTATTTTACCTCAAATTGGTGTTGGTGGATTTGAATTTAAAATGGATGAGTTAACCCACAATATGGAAAAAATGGCTGCTGCTGAATTACCATATATGGGTAGTACTAGTATTAGAGTTGATAGCCTAAATCCGTTATATAATCTTATTGCAGATCATTTATTCCCTGACGCTGATGATAGAAAAGATGTTGAGGAAATTGAAATCACACTAAAGCCATCCCCTAGACAAAATATTCGAACTTCTGTTCGCAGTTCAATTTTAAAATTGAAAGATCAAGGATTATTAAGTATACGAATAAATGGTAAGAAAGATGGTGAAATGGATAATAAACAGAAAGAGTTTCGTGTTACAGAACTTGGCCCAATAACTGAAGTATTAAATAGTTTTGATACAACATATATCTACAGTGAAATGCAGAAATTTCTTGATGAAAATAAGTTAGTTGGTAAAAAGTATAAACAACATGTATCTCATCATGAGTTTGGAGATGATGATTTAATAGATTTAACTCGATTCTATGATGTTGAAGAATGGCGTTCTCGTTAAGATAAATATCCCTTTTATCCTTAAACAATGTTTTAGAATTCAAAAGGCTTAAACAATTGTAGTTTAAGCCTTTTGAATTATTAGGATATCATGGGAATACTCTGGTGGTGAGGGAGCTTATCAGGCCTAATGTATAAATTTATTAATTATTTAAACATAAAAATTAGGGTTGTAAATGTTACAGCCAATGGAACTAAATAAAATGTAGAAGATTAGTGGTTTTTGTTAAACGCTATTAATAATGGCAATTTATCACTTAATAAATTTAATAAGGTTGTTGGAGGAAAAATGAGTTTTGATTTTAAAATATTGACTGATGAAGTTGTTGATAGTGATCTTTTTGCTGATAAAACTCATGAAAAATCTGCTGATACTTTGTTTAAGGTAATTGGTGCATCAGATAAAAGTATAACTATTGGGTTGGAAGGGGCTTGGGGGGCAGGTAAGTCAACAGTAATAAACATGCTCAATCAAAAGCTCAGACAAGATGCGCAACAAAAAACATTATTTTTTCTATTTGACGCTTGGGCGCATAAAGATGATCCATTAAGAAAAATATTCTTAGAGTCTTTGATTGAGAAAATTAATAGTGAGAACTCGGATAGTAAGAACCTAGAAAAAACTCATAAGGAAATTGTTGGTAAAGTTAAAACAATAGATATAACCGCTCATAAAACAGTATCTCCATTGGGCAAGTATCTAGCGTTTAGCGCAATGGTAGTTCCTTTAGGGACTGTGTTAATACGAACTGTAAAAGCTGATAATTTGGGTGCATTATCAATTCATAGCTCAATTAATTGGACATACAGTTTTGGTTTTTTACTAGTGATTGCTCCCATACTAGTAATGGTTTATTGGTTTTTTAGAGGGGAGGATCAAGTTCCTGAACAAAAAAGATCTATAGCAGGGAATAAGAAGAACTGGGATTTTTTTACTAAAGAGTCTACTGAAACTATAAAGCAAGATGTGACTGAGCAAGGAGAAAAGACTTCTATCGAATTTCAGAAGTATTTTGGTGAAATTATAACAATCGCATTTGAAAAGTATAACTACCAGCAAGTTATTATAGTCGTTGATAATTTAGATAGGGTTGATTCAGATCAGGCAAAAAGTGTGTGGTCAACATTACAAACATTCTTTCAAAGTAGATCATTGAGTGGTGATACAGCTCAAAGTAACAAAATTATATTTATTGTTCCTTATGATAAGGAGGGATTTTCCGCTATTTGGACAAAAAGCGATGAATCAAAGGATGAAGTTGCTAGTTCGTTTTTAGATAAATGTTTTCAGGTTCGTGTTGAAGTCCCTCAACCAATTAGTTCGGGTTGGCTAAATTACTGTGAACAATGTATCAATCAGGCTTTAATCGGTTGGGATAGTGATAGAAAAAAGCAAATTAAAGAAGAATATTCTAAAATATTAACCTCAAATAAAATAATACCTACACCTCGCCAAATTCGCTCATGGGTGAATCAAGTTGGAATGAATGGCTATAAATGGAAAGATACTTTTTCAGCAGAAGCATTGGCTGTATATTCTTATGAGAGGTTGTACTTAACAGAAAAACAGCTATTAAAGGATTTATTAAATTCAGAATCCGTATTTTATAAAATGAGCAATGGTTTAGAGCTAGTTTATGAAATGTCAGGGTTGTTGTTCGGTGTAAATAAAGTGCGGGGAACAGAGATATTACTTCATGCTATGATTGAAAAATGCTTTGAAGATGTTAATGGAAAAGATGGGGAATTAAAAGCATTAGTTGAACAACATCAAACTATTTTTTGGATGAATTGGAATAATATTAAAAACAGTATTTTTCTTAAATATAGTTCATTTGAATTAGGTGAAATAAATGATTTAACTGATTATGTTTCCGCTGAGTTAGGCGAATATGATGTTAAAAATGATTTAAATCAGATATTAAATGTATGGAAAAAATCTACAGTAAAGGATTGGAAGTTAGATAGCGATTGGGGCTATACAAATACAATTCGATCTTTAATAGATTGCTTAGGAAAGCAAGAACAAGATATTATCTGGTTAAGTGATTTTGTGAAGAAAATTTGTTCCTATACTATTAATAATATTGATAAATTAAATTCTACCATAGTTAAGGATTTGAAGGGACTTGTAGATTTAGTGAGTATGTATAATAAACCTATTGAAAGGTTAGCTTATTCGAAACTAAATAAAGAAAACTGGTCTAAATGGGTTAAAGTTACTAGTGAATCTGCTGTAGTTTTTAATGAAATTTACCCAAATGCAATAGAGTTTGATAATTGGAGAAATGCCATTTTTGATAACCCTACTCAGTTATCAGATGAAGATTTTAGTCTATTAATATCATCTTTGAAAATTGTTAAAGAAAAAGCTAAGTGGATAGGTTTTACGGAAAAACTGTCAAAGTTATTAGGAACATTGAATTATCAACAAAGAAGTTTAAATACCGATAAAGTATATGAATTAGCCTTTTTAATTTTGCGTAAATTTGACGATAAGAAACTTAAAGATGCACTTAAAACTCCTATTTTTTTACAGACAGTACAACAAGCAGATCTGAGTTTAATTCCTTCCATAAAATTTCTTTTAGCTTTGGTTTATAAGACAGAAATAATTACAACTAAAGATGCTATTAGAGCCGAAATTAAAGACTATTGGTCATCAGGAGACGAGAAAAAGATGACTGAAACAATAGATTTTTTGGAGAAGGCTTCAAATTTAGAATTAATTACTTATTTAGCTAGAGATAGTCATAATAAATTAGCACAGTATATTTTGAATAAAAAAACTTCAGATATTTCCTTTACGTCCAATAGTAGTGATTACAGATTTATTGATGAGGTCTGTCAAAATATCAATGAGGAAGAATTTAAAATTAGATATATTCAAAATCTATGTGAAAATGCATTAATTGATAATGAGTTATCTGAATTTCAAGAAAATCCAATTATTTATGCTGAATGTTTTCATTTATTAATGCAGTTCGGCACAGATGCTGTAAGAGAAAAAATATTGCGTGTAATCAAGAATATCTCTATTGAATTATGGATAGAAGATTTAAAAGCTAATAAAAAATTAATTGATTTATTCGAGTATGATTTAAGTTTAGATCATAAATTTTCAGAAGCTTTTGCTGATTGGTTAGACTTTAGCATGCTTAATAAAGATGAATATCAAGATAAAATCTGGAGATTTTTTAATATAATTGAAGTAAAAATTCTTGATAAGCAACTTGTTTATTCAAATTTGAAAAAGAAATTTTTTGAAAATAATCCTATTTATTGGTCGGATATGAGCATTCAATATGTATCTGAGTTTTGGGTAGATATAACGGATATTGATTTTCAGTACATTATTGATAAGTTAAACTTATGGATTGACGCTAAATCATGGAGTCAAATAGAATGGGTTGTAGAACTACTTGAGGATCAAGTTTTAAGAAGTGAAATATTAGAGTCTAGAGTAAGGGCTAATTTAGAAAATGAGCAACATTCAGAAGAAATAAAACAAATTCTTGAGAATCTGCTCCTGAAAATCATTGTTGATACAGCGATAGAGCCACCTATTGAAAATTAATAGAAATTAATTTTATTGGTTAATAAAAGATACTTAACTTCATATTAAGCCTTGATTCTTTGTAATCTATTAAGATTAGTTAAAATTAAATTTTTTATGGATATGCTTCACGTAATATTTTTTAAATTTTAAGATATTGCTTATTCTAGCTAATTGTAAAAAATAAAATTATGTGATAAATCATATCTTTATGAATAAATTAAATTCTTTATAATACTTTGATCTTTCTTAACCTAGCATTTTGCAAGTATTGTAATTTAATTTTAGAAATTTGGGGGGGATTACCGGGGTAAATACACTCTCAAATACATCAAGATTCTGAGCATTAGAAAGACAACAAAAAAGCCTAAACCACGACAGTTTAGGCTTTTCAGCTTCCAGTGGATGAGGTTGGAATAAATTTGGCGGTGAAAGAGGGATTCGAACCCTCGATACGCTATAAACGTATACACACTTTCCAGGCGTGCTCCTTCAGCCACTCGGACACTTCACCAAGGCGAGGGATGATAACCAAAAAAAAGAATTCTGCCAAGCAACAATTGAGTTAGAGCAAAAAAAATTTCACAGTGATATGATTGCGCAAAAATAGTGTCTAATTTTTGAAGACGAATCTATGCAAAGTACTGCAAAAAAAGCCGCGTTACCTGCGATCACACTCGCAGCACTAGGGGTGGTATTTGGAGACATCGGAACCAGTCCCTTGTATGCCCTACGCCAATGTTTTCTCACCGCACACATCGCCATCACTGAAGCAACAGTGCTGGGGATCTTATCGCTGATATTCTGGTGCATGATGCTCACCATCAGCTTTAAATACGTCACCGTCATCATGCGGGCAGATAACAATGGTGAAGGCGGGATCATGTCTTTGCTGGCGCTCAACTTGCGTTCCAACCGAATTCCAGATAACCGAAAGATTTTCCTGATTGCTTTAGGCTTTATCGGGGCATCGTTATTTTTTGGCGACGGTATCATTACCCCAGCCATTTCAGTGCTTTCTGCGATTGAAGGGCTAAGTATTGCTACACCGATGTTTAACAAATGGTTAATGCCATTGGCGATTGGAATCCTTACCGCACTGTTCCTTGTGCAACGACATGGTACAGGGACCATGGGTAAATTCTTTGGTCCAATCACCCTGACATGGTTTGCATCCATCGGTTTAATTGGTATTCACAGTATTAGCCAAACACCGTATGTACTCACCATGCTGAGTCCACATTGGGCTTTAAACTTTATTTTTCATCAGCCTTTTGTTGCCTTCTTAACGATGGGAGCGGTGATTTTAACCGTAACAGGGGGTGAAGCACTCTATGCCGATATGGGACATTTTGGGCGACTGCCGATTCGTTTAGGTTGGTTTATTATCGTATTGCCGTGCCTCTTACTCAACTATGCAGGGCAAGGGGCGCTGTTGCTACGTGATCCAAGTGCGATCGAAAACCCATTCTACCTACTCGTGCCTGAGTGGGGTTTATATCCGATGATTGCCTTGGCGACAGCAGCGGCAGTGATTGCCTCGCAAGCGGTGATTACGGGCGTATTTTCCATGGCAAACCAAGCCATTCAACTGCGCTACTTACCACGTTTAACCGTACATCACACCTCTGATGTTGAGCAGGGACAAATTTACTTGCCGTTTATTAACTGGATTCTATTTGTTTCGATCCTATTGCTTATCGTGATTTTCCAAAACAGTGCCAACCTTGCCAATGCTTATGGTGTGGCGGTCACAATGACTATGCTGTGTGACACGATTTTAATCGCATTTTTAGCTTATGGTTTCTGGCGTTGGCCAAAGTGGAAAGTGGCATTATTTGCGGTGCCATTTTTAGTGATAGACAGTGTTTTTATTGGCTCAACCTCATTAAAAATCATCTCTGGGGGATGGGTGCCGATCTTAATCGGTGCAATCGTGTTTACCATTCTGATGACATGGAAAACTGGACGAGAAATTGTCTTTAACCGTTTGGAAAAAGATGCGCTGCCACTGGACTTGTTTATTAAAAGCGTCAGCTTGAGTGATGAAACTCAGTTTGTACCCGGACAAGCAGTATTCTTAACAGGTAACCCAAATATTGTACCGCATGCGATGTTGCATAATATTAAACATAATAAAGTGCTACATGAACGCAATATCATGGTGACGGTGATCACCCGTGATGTGCCTTATGTACCTGAGCAAGAGCGGATTCGTGTTGAAGTCTTAGATGATCGCTTCCAACGTGTCTTTGTTTATTATGGTTTTAAAGATCAACCGGATATTCCGAATGCACTTGAATTGGCATATAAGCAACTTGAAGTTGAGTTTGATATGATGCATATCAGCTTCTTTATTTCACGTGATCGTTTGATTCATACTGTGGGTGAGGGTATGGCACCATGGCGTGAAAAACTGTTTATTTCAATGCAACGTAATACCAGCCCTGTGAGTGATTTCTATCAAATTCCACCGAACCGTGTAGTTGAAATGGGTAGTCAAATCGAGATTTAAAAAATCTCACAATATGAAAAGCCAGAAATCATTCTGGCTTTTTTTTTATTTCAATCATTGGCTTGCGTTGACGTTGGTGCGGACGATGGGTGTTGCGAGAGGTCTTGATGTTGGGAAGGTGGGGCAATATCGATAATTCGGCGTGGTTCAGTTGAGTTCGGATCTTTCGGGATGGCTTCCAATATGCGTGGAGCAGGTTTAATTGGGGGCACTGTGGTTTTTAAGTGCTGGTAGTGTTGGCTTTTATTCTGTAAATGAGGTTTTATTGTCAGTTTAGACTGCTTTTCAATACTTTGCTTAGCGGTTGGTGAAGTAGCAAAAGCAGCGCAATTTAGCAAAGCACAGAGCAGTATCATTCCATATTTTACGTGAAGTTTGAATCGTCGGAATATTTTCACTGTGTTATTCCATAAACATGATGGATGAATATAAACCCTGCGACAAATTGTGTCGTAAAGCTGTCGAAGATCTGACTTTAACATGCCATAATTTCGATGACAGCAGCAAGTCATACGATGGAAGTAATTTAATTTCTTAATTTTTTTGCAAGCAATCAATACTTGAGAAATTTAAAAAATTGTTTGAATAGGTAAAAATTGTAGAAGCTTTATTCAGTTGGATATTCACATAATATCTTTCGTTGCCTGAGCTTGTTAAGCTGTTTTATTCAATTCAAAACCAAGTATGGATTGGTTCTGAATATCTTGTCTGTTATGTGGCTTAGGATGATTTTTGTTGAAAAATTCAGTAGTTAAATTGGTGTTGGGTCTTGTGGCTACTGGAAGCTTTGCGATTGCATTTGGTCAAGAAAAAATTTTGCAGTTATTGCCTTTTACTCAAGGCAGTTCTCTTAATTCTGAATGCTTAAATCAGTTCTATCGAGATCAACCGCCGATCTTGATGAAAGACAGTTTAAAAAAGAACAGTTATCCTTTGTGTTTCAATGGCTTTAATGTGATGTACTCGGGCATTTCCAAAACACCACTTTGGACAGCGGAGTATTTATCACCACAACGGTTAAGCCAAAAGATTAAACGTGAAGACAGCTTCCATGAAGAGGAGCGAATCAGCAGTCAGCATCGAGCATTATTGTCTGATTATCGTGGTTCTGGTTATGACCGTGGACATATGTCGCCCAATGCCGATATGTCGACCAAAGCCTCTCAGTTTGATAGCTTTTCTTTGGCAAATATGGTGCCCCAAGCGCCAAAAAATAATCAGCAAGTCTGGCGAGAGTTAGAAGAAGCAACACGTGCGATTGTAACCAAACAAAAGAAAGATGTTTATGTGGTTACGGGACCATTATTTAGTGGCAAAAAACTTAAAACCATTGGTCGTGGTGTGATTGTTCCAACCGCTGTCTTTAAAGCGATCTATTTGCCTAAACATGGCATTATCGGTGCTTATTACGCGCCTAATAATAATTCATTGCAGGTTAAAGTGGTCAGCGTGTGTTATTTGGAAGAGCAGCTAGGAATGAACTTATTTCCACAGCTCACCGAAGAACAAAAGCGCAATACCTATAAATTGCCTTTAAATGCCAATCAAGTAAAAGCCAATAAAGAAATCGAATATTCTCATTGGGATGCAGAAAGTCAGTGTGCTGAAGCTGTGCCACAGGATCAGATTACTGCGGTACAAAAGCAATTCCAGCCTGCCATTCGTTCTACATCGACCAGCAATATTGAGTTGCCTAAAGTAGATGAAGAAACCAAAGATGCTTTGGTAAAACAATTGGCTGAAGCTTTGTTGCATTATATTTTACAAATTTTGAAATAATTAAAGCCTTATTAGAGGAGAATCTATCTATACTAGAGCTGTTTTATCCAGCAAAAAATGATGATCAAAGCTCAATCATATGGATATTGAAAGTGGCTACTCGCTTTGCGAGAGGCTGGGTATGATGGTGCTTAAAAGAGTATATACAAGCAGGTTTTTGTTTATAACGTTAAAAATAGAGAAAATTAAAATGTTTAAAGCTTTTGAAAATGATACAGAATCACATGCAATTCATGATTTGACCTTAGAAAATCAACTGGATTGTGTCAATCTCTATGGCAACTTGCAGATTACTAAGGACCAAGCAGGCTTAAAAGCTGCTAAGGTTTTACAAAGTTATTTGAATGACATTGTGGCAACTTTGGAGAAGCAAAGTGATCTGCCCGCGCAGATTGTTCGTCAAAATGAAGGTGAAATAGAAAATCCGTTTCTTTAAGCGCTATTGATTTAATTTCTATTTAAAGATTGAGATAAAAAAACCTGCTGAAGCAGGTTTTTTAAAATTTAACGGATTGAATTAAAGTTCAATGTGCATGGTTTAAACCACAGCATTTAATTGCGTGGCTCATTACCGACTACTTTATAAATAATTGCACCAATTACAGCGCCCACGATCGGCGCAACCCAGAATAACCACAGTTGGCTCAATGCAGCGGTTTCTGCAAATAAAGCGACCGCGGTACTGCGTGCTGGATTGACGGAAGTGTTGGTTACAGGAATACTGATTAAATGGATTAGGGTTAGCGCCAAACCAATCGCAATCGGTGCAAAGCCTGCTGGTGCGCGTTTATCCGTTGCACCTAAAATTACGATTAAGAATACTGCGGTTAAAACAATTTCAATGATCAATGCTGAAACCAAAGAATATTTTCCAGGAGACAAATCTCCATAACCGTTGGTTGCAAAGCCACCTGTTCCAGCGAACCCAGCCTGTCCTTGAACAATTAAATATAAGATAAAAGTCGCGAGAATACCGCCGACGACTTGAGCAATGATATATGGAACGAGGTCTTTGGCATCAAAACGACCACCCACCCATAAACCAACACTGACTGCTGGATTGAAGTGTCCACCTGAAATATGACCGAGTGCATAAGCACCAGTAAGTACTGTAAGACCGAATGCGAGTGCTACGCCTGCAAAACCAATGCCTAATTCTGGAAAAGCAGCAGCAAGTACCGCGCTACCACATCCTCCAAAGACCAGCCAAAAGGTTCCGATAAATTCTGCAAGATATTTATTCATATTGATTCCTATTTATTTTTTTTAACGGAATGGGTTATGTCGCTATTTTTTAAATAGTTGATAACCTTTCGATGAGGTACAACTTTATATTTTCAGCATCATTATCATAGTTTAAAAATATGAAAATTGAATCACAAATATAATTTATTGATAATACTATCACTTAATGTTCTGATTTAATTGTGGAAAAAACCGCAAAGATTTGCCAAAAATATGATCTAAATAAAGCATTAATAGAGGAAATTTAATAAATATTTATCATTTAAATCAGGCACGATGATGTTTAAGTATTTCGATTTTGAAGTCGCCATTGTTGCGGTGTGAGCCCGGTCCATTGTTTAAAAGCACGTTGAAAGGCACTTTGTTCGGAGTAGCTCAAAAGCAAAGCAATTTCATGTAGCCCTAAATAGCGATCCTGCAAATATTGAAAGGCGAGTAGTTGCCGAACATCTTGGACACGTTGTTGGTAGGTGGTATTTTGACTTTGTAAATGACGTTGTAATTGGCGTGTAGACATATTGAGCTGCTTGGCAACTGATTCAATTTGATAATTATTTTTTTGTAGTCCCAATAAAATACTTTGTTGTAAGCGCTCATCTAATTGGGTGGTATTCGGCAAGCTGTCCAGTAGAGCTTGTGCTTGTTGCATCAGCAACTTTTGTAAGGTTTGGTCACTTTGTTTAACCGGAATGGTTAAAGCAGAAATAGGGAAGATCATCTCAACTTTTGGTTGTTGGAACTTTACTGGACAATTGAAAAAGCTTTCATATGCCATGCTATTTTTGGGTACTTGGTGAATAAAATTGACTTGATAAAGTTGAATATTGTCAGAAACAAATAAACGTAAAAATTGAATCATCACAGCAATCGCGATTTCATCCGTGATTTGAGTGGTGAAGTGAGCCGGTAGATTTGCCCAACCTACCGAAATATGTTGTTCATCATAATATTCGACTTTAAGTGGGCTACCATCATAAATTAATCGATGAAAATCATGATAGCGGCTGAGGGCTTCTCCTAAACTGTCACAAGACTGTGCAATATAGGCAATAATCCCTATATGCTTCGGTTGTACATAAGGTGCGATTTCTAGCCCTAAAGCAGGGCTTTGTACTTGTGACTGTATCTCATCCAAAATTTCACGCCAAACGGTATAGTCAAAGCGTTCAAGATTTTGAACCTGTTGTAACTTGGGTGAAATGTTTAAGCCTCTAGCTTCGCTAAAAGTATAGAGTAATTGCCCAAGCCCTCCATAAACGGAGCCTGCATAATCCTTTAATAGCATCATTGACACATCTTGTTGTTGTGCGATTTACATCATGTAAGATCAAACTTGGCGCTATTTTAAGCGAGTTTAAATCCAGCAAACAAGTCGCATTTTATGGGGTTGGTGATAGATTTTCTATAGTGTTCATGTCGTGATTTGTCAATGAAAATACTTTTCCATGTCAATATCTTTTTTCAGCACAGTTTTATATTAAAAATAAGCAGAGGAGAAAAAACATGTTAAAAGGCTTTTTAGTTGGATTGGTCTTTGCGAACGGCTTTGAGTGGATTGCACATAATTATATTTTGCATGGTCAGCACCGTCCTGGAAAGCCACGTTTTAGCCCTGTTCCAAGAAGTATGAAATCGCATTGGGAACATCACCGCGAAGTCCGTAAGCAGGATTTTCATGATGATGGTTATGTGCAAGGTATATCGAATTGGCGCACCAAAAATGAAATTGTTTCATTGGCAGTGGTTGCAGGTGCTGCGAGTTTAATTTTTTATCCGATTTCAAAAGGCATGGTGGCTGCATCTTTATATAGTGCATGTAATTATTATTATATTCACCGCCGTGCACATTTAGAGCCAGCATGGGCGATGAAGAAAATTCCTTGGCACTATGACCATCATATGAATGCAAATCAAGATGCAAACTGGTGTGTGACCAAGCCGTGGTTTGACTATCTGATGGGAACACGGGTGATCTCATCCGCAGATTTACAAGAGCAAAATCCGTTGGGAATCACGCTACCTCAGCCGATTGCACACTGGGTTTCAACAACCGTTGAAAAGTATTTTCCTGCAAAATGGGTTGAGAAAAAGCCACAAGTGATTGAAGAACATTCGGCGAACCGTGTAGATTCAGTCGCCTGATCTTGTGTTTTGTTAAAGTTTAGCTTTGACTCATCTGATTGGTTTGGAGCGCTATTCCTGTCTCCATTGATCTGAAAGCGCGAATTATCAGTTCGATTGTCGTGATTTGTCACAAAATATGTATGTTTGGTCAATGTATAACATGTTTTCATGATTATACTGGCTAGCATCAAGATATGTTTCAGAATGCAAATAGCTGTCGTTTCTGAAGTTTATAGGAGTCTCCAAGACTCCTTTTTTTATGTCTACAAAAACAAAAATCGCACTTCTCACATGGCACGATCAGCGTAGCTAATGGGGTTTGATGAGTATCAAATCAGAGCTAAGCTAGTACAGCTTAATCTATGGCATCCATGTCGCCAAACGCGATAGCGATGCTGGTCAAATTGATAGATGTCGGTCAAATTGGTAGAAGGGAAAACAAAATCTTTCTACAACCTAAGCGCTATATAAAATATTTGAAAGAATAGCGTTAAGTTGAACGTATATTAATTTAATCTCATTTAGAGAAATGCGATTAGATTCTGGCAATGTTTTAAGTGCTTTGTTCTTTTGAGCATCAATAGACTATAAAAAATCCCCATCAGGGGATTTCTTTATGAAGCACAATACACAGGTTGCTTTCAAATGACCATTGTATAGATCTTTGAATACTACTCTGGTTTAAGCCCTTCAGCTTTTTCCAACGATTCATCATTATTGAAGAATTTTTCACGTTGTTCTTCTAAAAACTTCTTAGCATCCGCTTCAAATACATTTAAACGTTTTTCATTAATCAATGTGGTTTGATGCTTTAACCATTCTTGCCAAGCTTGTTTAGACACAGTGTCAAATAATTCCTGTCCTTTTGCGCCTGGGAAAGGTGCAAAGTCTAAACCTTCTAACTCTTTTTGATATTTACGGCAAAATACTTGTCGAGTCATATCAAAACTCCTTATGCATAAAGTTTTTCTAAACGTGTATGAGCGCGTTCAATCGCCGCTGCCACTTGAGCAGGTGCAGTCCCACCAATATGGTTACGGGCATTCACTGAAGCTTCTAATGTCAATGCTTTTTCAAATACATCTGCCTGAATTAAATCAGAGAACTGCTGTAATTGTTCAAGTGTTAATTCGGAAAGGTCTTTAGATTCCTGAACACCCAATGCAACTGCCTTACCTACGATTTCATGGGCATCACGGAAAGCGACTCCATTTTTAACCAGATAATCTGCCAAATCTGTTGCAGTAGAGAAGCCACGAAGTGCTGCTTCACGCATTACATCAACATTCGGTACCAGTGCAGGAATCATGTCTGCGAAAGCCATCAATGAACCACGGATGGTATCAATGGCATCAAATAATGGTTCTTTGTCTTCTTGATTGTCTTTGTTATATGCCAAAGGTTGACCTTTCATCAAGGTTAACAGGCTCATAAGATCGCCATAGACACGACCAGTTTTACCACGAACCAATTCTGGAACATCTGGGTTTTTCTTTTGTGGCATGATCGAAGAACCAGTACAGAAACGGTCTGGAATATTCACAAATTTAAATTGTGCAGACGTCCAAAGAATCAATTCTTCTGACATACGTGATAAATGCATCATGATCAGTGAAGCAGCTGCGTTGAATTCAATGGCAAAGTCACGGTCTGATACAGCATCTAGCGAGTTTTCAGCAACTGCTTCAAAACCTAATAATTCCGCAGTGAACGCACGATCGATCGGATAGGTCGTACCTGCCAATGCCGCTGAACCCAAAGGCATACGGTTAACACGTTTACGACAGTCAATCAGACGCTCAGAGTCACGTACCAACATTTCAAACCAAGCCATTAAATGATGACCAAAAGTCACAGGTTGTGCAGTTTGTAAATGCGTGAACCCAGGCATGATGGTTTGGGTATTGTTGCTGGCTAAGCGAAGAATACCTTTTTGTAGTTTTTCCAGTAATTTTAAAATTGCGTCAATTTCATCGCGAACATAGAGACGAATATCTGTCGCAACTTGGTCATTACGGCTACGCCCGGTGTGTAGCTTTTTGCCTGTGATACCAATACGCTGAGTCAAGCGAGATTCGATATTCATATGCACATCTTCAAGATCGATGCGCCATTCGAATTGACCTGCTTCAATTTCAGTTTTAATTGTATTCAAACCATTGATAATGTCATCACGTTCTTGTTCTGTAAGCACCCCAACTTTTGCTAACATAGTTGCATGTGCAATAGAGCCAGCAATATCTTGTTTATAAAAGCGTTGGTCAAACTGGACAGAAGCAGTAAATTCAGCAACAAAGGCATCAGTAGCTTCAGAGAAACGACCGCCCCACATGCCTGAAGTTTGGGCTTGTGACGGATTAGAGGAATTAGAAGATGTGGTCATATCGGCTCAGTAGGAAAAAAAGCAGTAGAACTAAACGCAGTATAACAAATTCAGCCTCACTTGCCGAAGTAAAGCACAATCATTCATCAAGAAAATCTACTTTGCATTTTCAGCCTTCGTATTTTTTTAGCAAAATGGGGCATCGTCAGTATTTATTGGAATTATTTATTTCCAGTAATGTATTGGCTTTTTTATTGGCACTGGCAGAAGCACAGTCGTGGAGTAATTTAAATGTTTGGCATGTTTTAGAATATATTTTATATATTAACTGGATATTATTGGCATTTGCTGCCTTTCAAGATCTATTTGCCAAAAGGTTAGCGCAATATACTTATTTGTCGGCGATGATTTTCAGTTTTATACTTTTACAGGTCATCGTCATGTGCACAACTTTGGTGCTGAATATTGTGCATTATTGGGCTGTTCATTTTTCTTTACAAAATATTTCGACAAACGATATCAGTCATAATCTTATTTTGCATTTAAGTTATGGGATATTACTCGGTGCATTTTGTTTGCGTTATATGTATATTCGCGAGCAAGCCGTTTTACAACAACACAGTGAATTAAATGCACGGGTTCAAGCCATGCAGGCGCGAATTCATCCTCATTTTCTATTTAATAGTTTAAACAGTGTGGTGAGTTTAATTGCAATTGATCCAGATAAAGCAGAACAAATGCTGATTGACTTGTCAAAATTGTTTAGAGCAAGCTTTCAAGAATTAAAATTGGTGACCTTAAAAGAAGAAATACAATTATCGAAACAATATATTGCCATTGAACAAATCCGTTTGGGCGAGCGTTTAAATGTTGAGTGGAATATTCCACAGCCGGGATTATTGGAATATGTGCAAATTCCATTATTAACCCTGCAACCCTTAATTGAAAACAGTATTTTTTATGGGGTCGAAAACCAAATGAAAGATGCCAAGATTGGGATACTGGTTGAAATATTGCAAAATCAAGTCAATATAGTCATTACCAACCCATTTTTACAAGATAGAATAAAAGTGAGACAAGGGCATGGAATTGCTTTAGAAAATGTAAAACAGCGTTTAAAAGCACATTTTGGCGATTCTGTTTATTTTCGGAATTATGCAGGGAATGGATTATTTACGATGGTCATTCAATATCAGTATAAAAATAGATGATTGAGACATGTATTAAAAATAAATAATGTAGGTATTTGGGTAAGGAGGAGCAATGGACATCCTGATTTGTGATGATGAACCGCTTGCAGTGGAACGCTTATCACGGTTGGTGTCGCAACTTGGGCATCAGGTTATTGCCACAGCACAACATGGAAAGCAAGCATTGGAGATGGTTCAACAGTTTGAGCCTGACGTCGTGTTGCTGGATATTCAGATGCCAGAAATGGATGGCTTAAGTTGTGCGCAACATTTGGCGCATTTTAACCCGATGCCTGCAATCGTATTTTGTACAGCGTTTGATGAGCACGCTTTACAGGCGATTCAATCTCAAGCAAAAGGATATTTGTTAAAGCCAATTGCCAAGGATGAATTGGAAACAGTTTTAGGGAATGTGACTAAACTGACGCAAGCTCAATTAACTCAGATAGAAAAAAAAGAACTCATGGAAGAAAAAGTGCAAAGGCAGCAAATTGCTGCAAAAACCTATCGAGGTTTGGAACTGATCCCTGTTGAAAATATTTATTATTTTTTAGCAGATCAAAAATATGTCACCGTTCGCCATAAAAATGGGAGCGTTTTGATTGATGAAACCTTAAAGGATTTGGAAACTGAATTTTCAGATCGTTTTATACGAATACATCGTAATGCACTCATTTCTTTAGATTATTTGGATGGTCTGGAAATGGTTGCTTCAGGACAGTATCAAGCGCGATGCCGTGAGCTTGAGGAGCGTCTGGCGGTGAGTCGTCGACATTTACCTTTGCTTAGGGAACGCATGCAGAATTTATAGTTTTGTGTGAAAGATAAATCATTTTGATAATTTACTTGCATTTTTAAGATTGCAGGGTAAGTTTAGAGTGTTTAAAAGTTTGGCAAAACTGAAATGATGAAAACCTTGAAAATCGCAACTCGACAAAGCCCGCTTGCATTGTGGCAGGCAGAACATATTCGTGATCGTTTAGAACAATTGCATCCGCATATCAAAGTAGAGTTGGTGACTTTTGTCACTCAAGGCGACAAAATTTTAGACACGCCCTTGGCTAAGATTGGTGGAAAGGGTTTATTTGTCAAAGAGCTTGAAGCAGCATTGATGGATGGACGTGCAGATTTAGCTGTACATTCTATGAAAGATGTCCCTATGCAATTGCCTGAAGGTTTAGAGCTGGCGGTGATCTGTGAGCGTGAAGATCCATTTGACGCCTTTGTTTCAAATCATTATGCAAAGTTTGAAGATTTACCTCAAGGTGCCAAACTTGGTACTTCCAGTCTACGCCGTAAATGTCAAATTCTTAAACAGCGTCCTGATTTGGATGTGATTGATTTACGAGGCAATGTCGGTACACGCTTGTCTAAGCTTGATGCAGGTCAGTATGATGCGATTATTCTCGCCAGTGCTGGGTTAAAGCGTTTAGGGCTTGCACAACGTATCCGTCATAGTCTCGCACCAGAACTCAGCTTGCCTGCTGTGGGACAAGGTGCATTAGGTTTAGAGTGTCGTTCTAATGACCCTGAAACTTTGAATTTGATTCTGCCTTTGATGCACAATGAAACCAATGCGTGTGTACGTGCTGAACGCGCCTTCAATGCTTATCTTGAGGGCGGCTGTCAGGTTCCAATAGCAGGCTTTGCAACACTGGACAATCAAGTATTGTCTTTAGAAGGCCGTGTTGGAAGTACGGACGGTCAGACATTGCTGTGTAGCAAGGTCAGTGGTACTGTCGAACAAGCAGAGCAGTTGGGTGTAAAACTCGCAAAAGATTTATTGCAACTTGGTGCTGGAGATTTACTCAAAGCACTGTATCAAACACAGTAATCGGGTTCCGATGCTGTTTATCAATACACGTCCGATTGACCGAGCTGAGCCTTTAACAGCATGCTTGCGTCAATCAGGTTTTACTGTGGTTGATTTGCCTTTATTAGCGTTAAAGCCCCGTCCATATGACAGTACTTTAGCTACACTGTATTCAAAACTTTTAACGACGCAAATCATCGTTGTAGTCAGTCCAATGGCTGTACAAATGGGAATGCAGTATCTTCAACAGTCTGGGATGAGTCTTACACAGATTCAGCATATTCAATGGATTGCTGTTGGAAAAAAAACTGCTCAATGCTTGGCTGAATTTGGGATAGCAAGTCATGTACCCGAGGTGGAAAGCTCCGAAGGTATGCTGAGTTTACCGATATTTAACAGCATAGAGAATATTCAGAAAATTGCATTTTGGCGCGGTAAAGGTGGTCGCCAATTTATGATGCAACAGTGCCAAGAACGTCATATTGATGTTTTAAACTTTGTTTTATACGAGCGTTTATGCCCACCAGAAACCCAAATACAGTTTTCTGCTTTGCTCAATCAAATAAATCAATTTGAGCCGCCTTACTGGACTTGTATCAGTAGTGAAGCAAGCTGGCGGAATTGGTTGGCGTTGACAGAAAAGCATTCTCATTTGGTTAATGCCTGTCATTATTTAGTTTTGGGTGAGCGTTTGTATCAATTATTAATGCATGATAAAAATACGACTCAAAAATGTTTTAATATCACTCAAATTTTAACGCTAGAACCAAAAGCAATTCTACACAGCATTGTGCAGTTGCAAAGGAAATTATGAAGAAGTTTATTTATATCTTATTGTTGATCGCTCTAGGATGGCTCATTAAGTTGAGTTATGACTTCTATCATGTTTCACAACAGTTGGATGAGATTCAACAAACACTGCATAAAAGTGAACAAAAAAATGCCAGTTTGAACGATCAATTGGTGGCAGTAAAAAGACAAGCGGATGAACCGAGTCAAGAAACAAGCAAGCAACCTCCTGTACTCAAAGAACCCAGTACGGGAATTAACCCAAGTGTGTTGATTAAACAGCAACTTGAGTTGGTCCAGTTTGCGATACAACAACAGCAATTTGTCTATGCGCTGGAGCATTTAACCCAAATTAACCAATCTTTAGATCAATACGCATTGGCAGAGGCAGTCAAGCAAAGTCTGCATCAAAGCATTGTTCAAGATATGCAGAATATCCAACAGTTTGTGATTGAAAGAAATGCACAGCAAGATCAGTTGGATAGCTTAATCAAACAAGTTGATCAAAGTTTGACTGCAGAACTGAAAAATAATCAACTTAAATTAAATACCAGTCAGAGCGCCCACTTTTGGGAGAAATGGTTCAAGGTCGATGTACTTAGTACGGATGCACCAGAATTGAGCAATCGCCGCTTTATTTTAAAAGAAACTCAATTGAGACTTTTGCTCGCTCAACAACTTCTGATTAAAGGTCAAAATATTGAATATAAAGCCATGCTGAATCAGGCGATTCAACAACTTGATCTGTTGCCTGATGCTGCAAGTCAGAACATCAAACAACAATTATTAAAAATTAAACAGAGCTCACAATCTCCTGTTCCTAAGCTGAATAGCTTGGCAGTGTTGGGGTAGTGGGATGAAACATATTTTCTTGATCTATGCCTTTATTAGCCTGATTATTTTTGCGATTTTGAGTGTCTTGAGTTATGCCGCAGGGGCTGGTTATGTTTATGTGCTTTGGCATAATATTCAAATCCAGACGAACTTATGGGTATTGTTATTTCTAGGCGTTATCATCAGCTTTCTTATGCATGTGATGTGGTATGCCTTGAATCGCTATCTGCGTAGAGAAAAAAGAAAATTAGAACAAGTTTTAAACTTTAGTGATTTGCATCCCTTTGAGCAATTGGGCGTGTTGTGGTTATTAGATGGTGAAGATGAGCAAGAACAGGTTATTCAAAATATTTTTGATCAATCGGGTTTATTAAAAGCGATTATTCAATCCCGAATATTGTTCAAGCAAGGTGATTATGCAGCAGCTTTGCAAGTTTTGGAAAATAGCCCACCCTCAGCATTTGAATTAGCCGAAATTCTCCGTATCGAAATTTATTTGGCGCAGCATGACAGTCAGCAAGCTTTGACACATCTTGAGTTTTTAAATGGTCATGAGTTGTCGCCATGGCTGAGTCAACTTTCAGAAAGTTATAAATTATCAGTACAAAAATTATGGGGACAGTTTGCAATCCAGTCACCTTGGCACTATTTACATTCAAGTCAATTTGGACAGTTGGAAGTCGCGACCAAACAACAATGGTTGATTCAGCTTTTAGGTTGCTATGACCAAGCGCAATTTGAGGACTTGGAGTTATTACAGCACAAGTTTTTTGAAATCGCACCTTTACTTGATCAAATGCCCTATGACACCAAAGTATTATGGTTGAAGTTAATTACGCGTCTACCTGAGCTGGCACAGCAACAGCAACAACTTGCCATTCAATTGCTGGATGAGAAATTCGATCAGGATGTTTTCTACTTATGGTTTCAACAACAGTTGCTTCGGCAAAATCCAGATTATGAATATCTGGAACAACAGATTATTCATCTGGAAAGTAAGTATATAAATATTCCTGTATTTAGTTTTGCAAAGTGGCATATATATACGGCGACACAACGTGAAACAGAAGCGGATCAGCTCTTAGCATTATATCCAAATGATATTTTGATGAATTATTTACGGATTAAAGCCACTCTAAATGGCAATGATGAATTAATTCAGCAATTGAATTCAATTTTTGAAAAAGACAGCAACTACATTCAGTTTAAAATTTGAGAACACATTATGAATCTATTGGCACAATTCCCTATCGTTTATGAACAAAAGGTCGCTTGGGGAGATATGGATGCTTTTGGTCATGTGAATAATGTGCAGTATTATCGTTATATAGAAAGTGCGCGTATTGCATATTTTGATCGTTTAAATGTATTTGAACAAGATGTTTTAACTGTGGTTGCTTCAAGTCAATGTAAATATTTAAAACCAGTATTTTATCCAGATGTGCTACATATTGGTGCAGGTATAGCGGAAATGCGCAATAGTGCAATACGCATGCATTATGTATTATTCAGTGAACAGCAACAGGAGATTGTTGCCGATGGTGAAGCGGTCATCGTATTTGTAGATAAAGATTCTATGAAAAAAGCATTAATACCTGAAAATTTAAGAAAAGTTATAATTGATCTCGAAGCAACAGTTCAAAACAATTTGCTGAATTTATAAAAACGCTACAGTTATCATCATTATATTTAAAACGTGTATCAAAAATTACTTTTTGTTGTATGTTTATTTTGACTGGGATAAATAAACATTTTTGGCGTGTTATAATCATTTTTTGTTGTTTTATGTATTTATTGGGGAATATATGTATTGCCAATTGGTATAAATAAAAATACTATTGCTGTGAATTTATTTTAAATATATTTGCGAAGTTTAATGTGGAGTGTTAATGATGCCTGATATTAGTAATTTATCTGTTGAAGAGTTAAGAAAGTTAACAGCTGAAGCTGAAGCTTTAATTGAAAGTAAAAAAGATCAAGCGATCGAAGATGCTTATAATAAGATTGTTGAAATTGCAGAATCTGCGGGTTTAAGCCTAGAGCAGTTTATTGAGTATGGTGCTCAAAAACGTAAAAAGACAACACGTAAAGCTGTTGAGCCACGCTACCGCAATAAGAAAAATACGGCTGAAACTTGGACGGGTCGTGGTAAGCAACCTCGCTGGTTGGTTGCTGAAATTGAAAAAGGCGCTAAATTAGAAGATTTCTTGATCTAATCTTCATCTAAGTGTCATTCAATGACGATAAAATAAAAGAACCAAGCAAAACTGCTTGGTTTTTTTATACGAGTGAATTGGCGATATGAAAAAATTATGCATAATGTATAAACAAGAGGGCATCATCTTGCATGGAAGAATAAATCAATGATGGTAAAGCTGGATGAATAAAAAATCAAAACGGATGACCTGGTGGATTACTGGAGTTGTCGCTTTTTTAATTTTTGTACTTTTACAAGTTCCTGCAACATGGTTAATTGCTAAATTTTATAAAAATAATCAAACCTTACACAATGTCAGTGGCAATATTTGGCAAGGGCAAGCGGATTGGCATAAAGGTAATTTACGTGGGTCAGTTTCGTGGCGTACGCGTCCTTGGGATTTAATCTTATTGCGTGTTGGGGCAAATGTTGAAGTTCATAGTGGACAAACGCAACTCAATGGGGTTGTGGGCTATGGCTTGGGTAAAAAAATCATTGTTAATCAAATGCAAGGTCAGATTGCTCCTGAAACATTGAAAAATATCGCCAACTGGCAATGGCCTGCAAACGCCATACAGATTTCGGACATGAGCCTTCGTTTTAAAAAAGATGCTGGATTTAGTGATGTTGATGGTCAGCTGCATTGGGCTGGTGGTGAACTTCGCTATACTTTTGGTCAACGACAAGATCAAATGAATATCCCTTCTTTAAATGCACAGCTAAAAGATGAAGCAGGTAAACTGATTTTTGATATTCAAGATCAACGCAGCCAAAAAATGGCGAATATCAGTTTAGATCCAAGTATGATGTTGGATGTACAATTGACCCAAAGAATGTTACTTAATGTTCCATCTTATGATGGGAAAGCTGGACTGGATACATTTGTGATCAGTTCAAGACAACCACTGATTCAAGGTGGTTTCTAATGAATATAAAAGAACAGTTTGAAAACATTTCTTGGAAAAAAACAGAGCATCTCGCACCTGTTGCTTTATTTATATTGATTTTGGCATTGTGTTGGAAATTAGCCTCTATTTTTTGGTGGGTGGTCGCACCGCCTCAAGTGATGCAACCTGAACAAGTGAGTCTAGGCTCGCAACAAGCACAAGTGCCTAATATTTCAAGTTTTTCCTTGTTTAATGAAGTGGGTTCAAGCGCAACAGCAGATGACAGCATTCCAATGGTTTTGCAGGGCGTCGTGGTGAGTTATCCTGCACGCTTTTCATCGGCTGTGATTAAAGTAAAGGAAACGGCAGATCGTTATGTGGTTGGTGAAACCATAGAAGGCACCAGTTATCAGTTGTCAGAAGTATATTGGGATCATATTGTTTTAAGCCAAGGTGGCAATAATAGTAAAGAGTTACGTTTTACAGGTTTGGATAATTTATATCAGCCTTTACCTGGGCAGCCTACAGATTCGAATATGGCAACACCAACCAGTAATCCAGATCAAGCTGTACCGCCACCACAAAATACCAGTCAGAATGCGTTGGGGCAGGCAATTGATCGAATGAATGAAAATCGAGAACAATATCTAAAGAACATGGGGGTGAACACCAATAGCGGACAAGGCTATGAGGTGACAGAACAAACCCCCGCAGCACTTCGAAATAAATTAGGACTTCGGTCTGGGGATCGCATTCTTTCACTCAATGGGCAGTCAGTCGGTCAAGGACAGAGTGATGTTCAACTGCTAGAACAAGCAAAGCGTGAAGGAAAAGTAAAAATTGAAATTAAGCGTGGTGATCAGGTGATGACCATTCAGCAAAGTTTGTAAGTGGCTAGGACTACAAATAAAATTAGGATAGATAATAAGTTATGGCTTTTTTGACTCACAATCGACCACTCTGGGCTATCGTTGCAGCAGCACCCATGATGGTTGCAGTTAGTACAGCAACATATGCTCAGACGTGGAAGATTAACTTACGCGATGCTGATCTTACGGCTTTTATCAATGAAGTTGCAGATATTACGGGTAAAAACTTTGCTGTTGATCCGCGCGTACGTGGCAATGTAACTGTTATTTCAAACAAACCACTCAATAAAAACGAAGTTTATGACCTATTTTTAGGTGTGCTCAATGTCAATGGTGTAGTGGCGATTCCATCAGGCAATACCATACGTTTAGTGCCTGACAGTAATGTTAAAAACTCTGGTGTTCCTTATGATCCACGCAACAATGCACGCGGTGATCAGGTGGTCACACGGGTAATTTGGTTAGAAAATACTAATCCAAATGATTTAATTCCTGCACTTAGACCGTTAATGCCTCAATTTGCTCATTTGGCAGCCATACAAGGCACCAATGCGTTAATTGTTTCAGATCGAGCGGCAAATATTTATCAACTTGAAACCATCATTCGTAATTTGGATGGTACAGGACAAAATGATATTGAAGCTGTACCTTTGCAGCAAAGTCAGGCTGAAGAAATCATTAAACAATTAGATGCAATGAGTGCGACTGGCGCATCAAAAGATTTCGCAGGGGCACGGGTACGTATTATTGCAGATGTACGCACCAATCGTATTTTAATTAAAGGCGATACAGGTACACGCAAACGTATTCGTAATATGATTGAAATGCTTGATGTGCCATCAGCAGATCGTTTAGGTGGACTAAAAGTATTTAAACTCAAATACGCCAGTGCAAAAAATCTCTCTGAAATTTTACAAGGCTTAGTCACTGGGCAAGCAGTCAATTCAAATTCAAATAATTCTTCGACCAATAATAATTCTAGTAATAGCAGTAATTTAAACAATAACAGTAATAACTCTTCTTCAAATTCCAGTTCAGGCAGTAGCAGTATTTCAACGCCAGGGATTAATTTAAATAGCAATTCCAATAACAATAATCAAAACAATGTCACCAGCTTTAATGCTAATGGGGTAAGTATCATTGCAGATGGGGCGCAAAATGCCTTAGTGGTCAAAGCCGAACCACAATTGATGCGAGAAATAGAAGCCGCCATCCAGCAATTGGATGTACGCCGTCAACAAGTGTTGATTGAAGCAACCATTATAGAAATTCAGGGCAATGATGCAGATCAATTGGGTGTGCAATGGGCAATGGGTGATATCAGCAGTGGTGTGGGGCTGATTAATTTTGATAATATCGGCAGTAGTTTGGCGGCACTAGCTGCGGGTTATTTATCTGGTGGTGCAGCAGGTTTGGGTAATGCAGTTAAACCCGGAACTTCACTTATTTTAGGTGATTATAAAGAGGGGGCAGATGGTTCTCGTAAGCTCTATGGTGCAGTGATTCAGGCTTTAAAAGAGCGAACGAAATCAAATCTGCTCTCTACACCGTCTATTCTGACCATGGACAATGAAGAAGCCTATATTGTTGTGGGTGAAAATGTACCTTTTGTAACAGGGTCTGTATCTACAGGTACCGGCGGAACAGTTAATCCCTATACTTCGATCGAACGTAAAGATGTTGGGGTGACTTTAAAAGTTGTTCCGCATATTGGGGAAGGGGGGACAATTCGTTTGGAGGTAGAGCAAGAGGTTTCAGGTGTTAAATCTAGTAAAGGACAAGCTCAGGACTTAGTCACCAGTAAACGCTCTATCAAAACAACAGTAACAGCTGATCATGGACAAACAGTCGTATTGGGTGGGCTGATTTCTGATGATACGGTTCTTGGTCGTCAATCTGTGCCATTCTTAGGAGATATTCCTGGCTTGGGACGTTTATTTAGATCAGATGCAAAGTCAAATGTTAAACGTAATCTTTTAGTGTTTATTCATCCAACAATTGTGGGTGGCGATACAGAAATACGTCGTTTATCCCAACAGCGTTATGACCAGCTATACAGCTTGCAATTGGCGATGGATAAAGATGGGAATTTTGCCAAACTGCCTGCCAATGTTGATGATGTATTCCAACAGCGTTTGCCTATTACCTCGTCACCAAATACTCAGCCTAAACTGATTCAACCACAGCCGACGGCACAGCCATCCAGTCAATATCAGAAAGTACCCGCAGGTGGCGTAGCAACAAATCCAAACAAAAGCAATGCGGTTACAACCCCTGTTGCAGAGGAACCAAATGATATCCGTAAGCAGTAGCGGATATTTTGAGTGTTAAAATTAGATCAGCTGTTTGATTGAATGTTTAAGATTAACAGTTAATTTGTTGCAATGGCTTGTTTGATTCATGAGCTAAAGTATGGTTTTAAGTTGATTTAGAACTCTAGATATGTCGTGTTAAAATAAATGTAAATTGGAATGAGAGAATGACGATGACTTGGAAATTACAAGCAATTTCGGGTGAGCTAGAAGGGCAGGAAGTGACGATTGATCGTGACATGTTGGTGGGTCGCCATCAAGATGCGGATCTTTTATTGCAGTCTGCGGAAATCTCACGTCGCCATGCCGCATTTTTATTGAAAGACGATGCATTATGGGTACAGGACTTAAAGTCATCAAACGGAACTTTTGTGAACGATATACGCATCGATCAAGATAAAATGTTGATGGATGGCGATATTGTTCAATTTGCCAGCATTAAATTCAATGTACTTGCACCTGTAAAAGCAGTTGAAGTGGCTGATCAATCTATCGTAGAGCCTACATCTATCATTGCGGATGCTGAACCAGCGATTGCACAAGTTGAGCCTTCAGTTTCACAACTCGCCGAACAACAAGTACAACAGCCTGCTGAGGCTATTGCAACCGCAGAACTTGATACAGCTGTATCAGTTGAACCGAGTGCGGCAGAAAAAATGAGTGAACAGGGCATGCCAGAGCTTTCCGCACGAGATAGCAATGTACAAATCACTCGTGAAGGAATGCCATCAGGCGTAGCTGTACCTAAGCCAGCTCCAATTCCTGATGGTGTTGACATTCATACGCCAATAAAACCTGACATTGAACAAGTTAAAGCGCCAGAAGCTCGTGTTGAAAAAGAGATAGAAACTCAGAAAAATGCCAAAGTTGGCTTGATGACGGTGGTTGTCTTAATCATTTTGGCAATTATTGCATGGCTGTTGTTTAAATAATCTGTGAATGCGATACACTCAAGGCATGCAATCGCATGCCTTTGTTTTATGTAAAGTCTATACAAAGACTAAAGTTGGATTTTATTTTTAGTGCGATAAGTTTTAAAAAATTATTTTAGGTGTACAGCATGAATGTGGCGAAGCTAGACCAACGTGAACTTATTTTATTTGATTTGGATGGAACATTGGTTGATTCAGCATTTGATTTATATCGTGCTATGAATTTGAGTTTGGCACGTTTAAATCTTCCTTTAGTCACTGAGCAACAAGTCCGCGTTTGGATTGGCAAAGGCACATCATTATTTTGTGAAAGTACTTTAAAATATTTAAAAGACGAGGTTGATCCCGTATTGCATCAGCAGTTGCTTGATACATTTTTGGAAATTTACAATGCCGAACCATGTGTAGATACTCAGCCATTCTCTGGGATTTTAGCGTTTTTAGATTGGGGAATACAAAATAACAAGAAGCTGATTTGTGTGACCAATAAACCTGAACAGCCTGCCAGAAAAATCTTAGAAGAATTAAAAATGGATCACTATTTTATTGATGTGATTGGTGGAGATCGTTTTGAAGTACGAAAACCACACCCAAAACCATTGTTGTATTGTGTGGAAACATACCAATCTTCAGTCGATAAAACATTGATGATTGGTGACTCAAGTAATGATGTAGAAGCTGCCCGCCGTGCAGAGGTTGATTGTATTGTGGTCAGCTATGGCTATAATCACGGTGAAGATATTCATCTTTGTCAACCGCAACAGGTGGTCGACGATTTAACAGAGCTTTTGGCTTAACCCCTATATTTGAAATTGTTGTGAGAAAAGGAAAGAGGAATGAATGGAAAAGGTACTTTTCGATGGCGTCACTAAGTGAGCTGTATGCAAACCAATACTTAGTAATATCGAAAATAGAGAGAATTCCTCATGACAACTTTAGCGCAATTTGAACAATTAACATCGGCGGGATATAACCTGATTCCTGTTTATCGCCAACGTTTAGCAGATACGGATACGCCATTGTCTGTATTTGCACGGTTACAACAGCACCAACAGGCATATTTATTTGAATCTGTCGAGGGGGGCGAAAACTGGGCACGTTACTCGATTATTGGTCTGGGTGAGTCAACTGTATTTTCCTGCAATGCTGGACAACTTACAGTTAAATTTCCAGATGGGCGAGTTGAGACACAGACGTGTACTGATCCATTTCAATATATTCGTGACTTTCAGGCACAGTTTAAAGTGCCTACGCAACAAGATTTACCTGCGTTGCCAAATTTTACAGGCGGCTTGGTTGGGTATTTTGGTTATGACGCAGTACGTTATATTGAACCACGCTTAAGCAATGTGCCTGAAGCTGACCCTGTTGGGTTACCTGATTTATGGATGATGCTGTCAAAGACAGTGGTGGTGTTTGATAACTTAAAAGACACTTTGTTTTTGATCGTACATGCAGATGTTAATGATCCACAAGCTTATAACAAGGCACAACAACAACTCGATGCTTTGGAAGCCATATTGGCAACGCCGATCAGTTTGGTTGCAAAAAAACATACAGCACCACATTTTGAATCTTTAACTGGGCATGACCGTTTTCTAGAGTCGATTGAAAAAGTCAAAGCGTACATTCGTGCTGGAGATGTGATGCAGGTTGTACCTGGGCATCGAATGGTCTCGGATTTCGATGGTGATCCATTGCAAGTGTATCGTGCGTTACGTCATTTGAATCCTTCTCCTTATTTATTCCTTGTACAAGGACAGACCATTGCTGACCAAAAACCATTTCATATTGTAGGTTCGTCACCAGAGATTCTTTCCCGCCTTGAAAATGGTATTGCGACTGTAAGACCACTTGCGGGAACACGCCCTCGTGGAAAAACCAAAGAAGAAGATTTGGCATTGGAAAAAGATTTGCTTTCTGATGAAAAAGAAATTGCAGAACATTTAATGCTGATTGATTTGGGGCGTAATGATATTGGACGCGTTTCAAAAATCGGTAAAGTGCAAGTGACTGATCAAATGGTAATCGAGCGTTACTCACATGTCATGCATATTGTTTCCAATGTGCAGGGTGAAGTGTTGGATGATGTTGATGCTTTGGATGTTTTTAAAGCAACTTTCCCAGCCGGAACGCTTTCTGGCGCGCCAAAAATTCGCGCGATGGAAATTATTGACGAAGTTGAACCGGTAAAGCGCGGTATTTTTGGTGGTGCTGTTGGTTATTTAGGCTGGCATGGTGAAATGGACATGTCGATTGCGATTAGAACCTGTGTAATTCGTGAAAATAAAGTCTATGTACAGGCTGGAGCAGGGCTTGTTGTGGACTCAAATCCTGAATCAGAGTGGAATGAAACCCAAATAAAAGCTCGCGCAGTGATCAAAGCGGTTGAATTATCATCAAACGGATTGATTTTATGAGTTTTTGAGGTTTTTTTTAAAAAAAACACTTGCAAGGATTCTGAGTTTTGCTAAACTGCACACCGTTCCGATACGAAACGTACGAAACACTAAGAAACGCCGGCATAGCTCAGTTGGTAGAGCAACTGACTTGTAATCAGTAGGTCCACAGTTCGAATCCGTGTGCCGGCACCATCTTAAAGTTTTGTGTTATAGTGTGGAGGAACGGCACTGAAAGTAAGTGTAAATGGTGAGATTCCCGAGCGGTCAAAGGGAGCAGACTGTAACTCTGCCACGAAAGTTTCGAAGGTTCGAATCCTTCTCTCACCACCATTAACTTCGATAAGTGGTTAATTACCAACATTAAGCGGGAGTAGCTCAGTTGGTAGAGCGGTAGCCTTCCAAGCTACATGTCGCGAGTTCGACCCTCGTCTCCCGCTCCATCGAAGATGATTGCTCTTATAGCTCAGTGGTAGAGCACTCCCTTGGTAAGGGAGAGGTCTCGAGTTCAAATCTCGATAAGAGCTCCAGATACAATTTAGTAGATTATTCTACACCAGTTTTTAAAAAGCAGGCTTATTAGTCTGCTTTTCAAGTATTAGGTGTCTAGTTTTTTAGACGATTGTCGATGCTGAGTTGTTTAACTCGTGTTCGACATAAACGAGGAAGAGCAAATGGCTAAGGCTAAGTTTGAACGTAATAAGCCACACGTAAACGTAGGTACAATTGGTCACGTTGACCATGGTAAAACAACTTTAACTGCTGCAATTGCAACTATCTGTGCAAAAACTTACGGCGGTGAAGCTAAAGACTACGCAGCAATCGACTCTGCACCAGAAGAAAAAGCACGTGGTATTACAATTAATACTTCACACGTAGAATACGATTCTCCAATCCGTCACTACGCTCACGTAGACTGCCCAGGACACGCCGATTATGTTAAAAACATGATCACTGGTGCTGCTCAGATGGACGGTGCGATCCTTGTATGTGCTGCGACTGATGGTCCAATGCCACAAACTCGTGAACACATCCTTCTTTCTCGCCAAGTAGGTGTACCTTATATTCTTGTATTCCTTAACAAGTGTGACCTTGTTGATGATGAAGAATTGCTTGAATTAGTAGAAATGGAAGTTCGTGAACTTCTTTCTACTTATGACTTCCCAGGTGATGACACTCCAATCATCCGTGGTTCAGCACTTGCTGCACTTAATGGTGATGCTGGTCAGTATGGCGAATCTGCAGTTCTTGCACTTGTTGAAGCGCTTGACTCTTATATCCCAGAACCAGAGCGTGCAATCGACAAAGCATTCTTGATGCCAATCGAAGACGTATTCTCAATCTCTGGTCGTGGTACAGTGGTAACAGGTCGTGTAGAATCTGGTATCGTTAAAGTAGGCGAAGAAGTTGAAATCGTTGGTATTAAAGATACAGTTAAAACAACTGTAACTGGCGTAGAAATGTTCCGTAAACTTCTAGACGAAGGTCGTGCTGGCGAGAACTGTGGTGTACTTTTACGTGGTACTAAGCGTGAAGAGTACAACGTGGTCAAGTACTTGCTAAACCAGGTACAATCAAGCCGCACACTAAATTCGACGCAGAAGTATATGTACTTTCTAAAGAAGAAGGTGGTCGTCATACTCCGTTCCTTAACGGTTACCGTCCACATTCTACTTCCGTACAACTGACGTAACTGGTGCAATCCAATTACAAGACGGTGTTGAAATGGTAATGCCAGGCGACAACGTTGAAATGTCAGTAGAATTGATCCACCCAATCGCAATGGACCCAGGTCTACGTTTTGCGATCCGTGAAGGTGGTCGTACAGTTGGTGCTGGTGTAGTTGCTAAAGTAACTGCATAATCGCTAAA